>DASXQC010000254.1:0-8329 GCA_036493235.1 Reyranella sp. | reverse complement strand
CATGCTGCGCCCGTTCGCGCGTGATTGGAAATCTCGTATGCGGGCAAACCAGCGGCTTCGAGTCGCGTCTGGGTCAGCTCGAACATGCGCGCGGCTTCTTCCTCGCCCGGCAGCTCGAAGGCGCCACGCTGATGCTCAGCGAAGAAGCGCGTCCCGCGTTCGATGGTGAGCTGGTAGAGCGACAGATGCTCGCCCGCGAGCGCCAGCGCCCGTTCGAGCTCGGCGAGCCAGCTCTCCGTCGTCTGCCCCGGCCGCGCATAGATCAGGTCGAACGAGTACCGCGCGAAGTGCCGGCGGGCCGTCGCGATCGCAGCGATCGCTTCGTCTGCCGAATGCTCGCGCCCGAGGAATTTCAGCGCCGCCGGATCGAGCGCCTGTACGCCGAGCGACACGCGGTTGACGCCGGCCTCGGCCAGCGCCGCGAAGTTCGCCGCCTCGACCGAGGTCGGGTTGGCTTCCAGCGTGATCTCGATATCGGGTGCGGTGTCCCAGAGTTCGCGTGTGCGGGCGATCAGCGCGCCGGCGGTCTCGGGCTCCATCAGCGAGGGCGTGCCGCCGCCGAAGAACATTGTCTCGACCCGCCGGTTCGGCGCTTCCCGCGCGGCGTGCTCGAGCTCGGTCAGCAATGCCTTGCGCCAGCGCATCTGCTCGATGCCGTCACGGACGTGGCTGTTGAAGTCGCAGTAGGGGCACTTCGATTTGCAGAAGGGCCAATGCACGTAGACGCCAAGTGGCATCCACTGGGGCGTCATTTGAAGCAGGCCTCGACCAGCTTGGCGAAGGCGCGGCCGCGATGGCTGATCGTGTTCTTCTCCGCCGTCGACATCTCGGCGTTGGTGCGCGGGTCACCGACCGGCTGGAAACAGGGATCGTAGCCATGCCCGCCGCTGCCGCGCGGTGGCCAGATGATGCGGCCGTCGAGCGTGCCGTGGACCAGCTCGACATGCTCGTCCGGCCAGGCGAGCGCCAGCACGCAATGGAAGGTGGCACGGCGCGAATCGTCGGTGTCCGGCACGGCGCGTTCGACGAACTCGGCCTGGATGCGCTTCATGCCGACCATGGCATCGCGCGTCGGGCCCTCCCAGTCGGCGGTGTAGACGCCCGGCTCGCCGCCCAACGCCCGCACGCTCAAGCCGGAATCGTCGGCGAGCGCCGGCAGCTTGCTCCCGCGCGTCGCGGCGAGCGCCTTGATGGTGGCATTGCTTTCGAACGTGGTGCCGGTCTCGGGCGGCGCCGGCAGACCGAGATCGGCCATCGACACGATCTCGACGCCGAACGGCGACAGCATCGTGCGGATCTCTTCGGCCTTGCCGCGGTTGTGCGTGGCGACGACCAGCTTCGGCGCGGCGAAGCGACGGGCCATCACGCAGACTTGGGCGTCGTCGGGCCGATCGCCAGCCGCTGCAGGCGCGTGAGCTCGATCACGCCCTTCTTGGCGAGCTCCATGAGCTCGATGAACTGCGGCTCGCTGAACGGCTCCTTCTCGGCGGTGCCCTGGACCTCGACGATGCCGCCGGTGCCGGTCAGCACGAAATTGGCGTCGGCCTCGGCCTTGGAATCCTCGTCATAGTCGAGGTCGAGCACGGCGGTACCCTGCCACAGGCCGCATGATATGGCGGCGACCTGGCCCGTGATCGGGTTGGCCGTGAGCTTGCCGTCCTTGATCAGCTTCTCGAAGGCGAAGTGCAGCGCCACCCAGGCGCCGGTGATGCTGGCGGTGCGCGTGCCGCCGTCGGCCTGCAGGACGTCGCAGTCGATGTTGATCTGCCGCTCGCCCATCGCCGGCAGGCCGACCACCGCGCGCAGCGAGCGGCCGATCAGCCGCTGGATCTCCTGGGTGCGGCCCGACTGCTTGCCGCGCGCCGCCTCACGGTCGGTGCGGGTGTGGGTCGAGCGCGGCAGCATGCCGTACTCCGCGGTCACCCAGCCGCGGCCGGAATTGCGCATCCAGGGCGGCACCCGCTCGTCGACCGAGGCGGTGCACAGCACGTGCGTATCGCCGAACCGCACCAGGCACGAGCCTTCGGCGTGGCGCGAGAAACCGGGCTCGAGCGAGATCTTGCGAAGCTGGTCGGGGGCGCGGCCGGACGGGCGCATTACTACTCTCCTGGAAACGGTACAGGGGCTGACGGGGACAGGGGCTTATGGCCAAGTCGGCCGCAATGGACAAGGTGGCCGAAGGCCCCGCAATCGAACCGTGATTGGGCCGTCAGCCGCCCAACCGGACCATCCAGCCGCGGCGACGGTAGGCTTCCTTGATAATGCCGATCATCGTGTTGGCCTGAACGAGGATCAGGGTCGGCACCAGGGCCAGCAGGAACAGGGCCTGCATGCGGACCGGCACTTGCGGGATGGACGTGGCGCCCCACGCCCCAACGAACAGGGCCGCGTAGCCGATATTATAGGCGAGCGCCTTCCAGAACTGCGGGCGACAGCCCTTGCTCCAGACGTAGAAGGCACCGAACAGTCCTGCCCACAGGTAACCCCAGCCGGTTACCTCGACGGAAAGCTCGGTCCTTGGATGCTCGAAGCGATAACCCCCAAACACGACGACCCGATGCCCCCAACGACCTAAATCATACTACGGCGTGCAGATGGCAGGCCAGCGATGCGTTGACCATGGAGGCGTCAATTCCTAGATTCCCGCATGGCACTTCATCGCATCGGACTGTCGGCTGGAGGCGTGGTTGACGGAACGGCCACCCAGCGGCTGGCTACGGTTACCGAGCTGAACGAGCGGGCGCGCGAGGTCTTGCGCCTGGTCGTCGAAAGCTACGTCGAGACCGGCGAGCCGGTGGGCTCGCGGGCGCTCACGCGGCGCATCACCGAGACGCTCTCGCCCGCCACCATCCGAAACATCATGGCCGACCTGCAGGATCTCGGCCTGCTCTACGCGCCGCATACCTCGGCTGGACGATTGCCGACCGAAGCGGGGTTACGGCTGTTTGTTAACGGCTTGCTTGAAGTCGGCAACATCTCCGAGAAGGAGCGCGAGAGCATCGAGGCGCAGTGCGCCGCCGCCGGCCGCAGCATGAATGAGGCATTGGAGCAGGCGACCAGCCTGCTGTCCGGCCTGTCGCGCTGCGCCAGCGTGGTGATGGCGCCCAAAACCGAGCAGCCGCTGAAGCACATCGAGTTTGTGAATCTGGGCCCGGGCCGGGCGCTGGTCGTCTCGGTGACCCAATCGGGCCAGGTCGAGAACCGGCTGATCGACACGCCGGTCGGGATGCCGGCCTCTGTGCTGGTCGAGGCGAGCAATTATCTCAATGCCCGCCTGTCGGGCCGCACCTTCGACGACACCCGCCGGTTGATCCTCGAGGATCTGCAGCTGAAGCGCGCCGAGCTGAACGAGATCACTGCTCGCGTGATCGAATCGGGCCTCGCCACCTGGGCCGGCGAGCCGGGCGGGGCCGGTGCGCTGATCGTGCGTGGCCAGGCACGGCTCCTGGAGGACATCACGGCAATCGCCGATCTCGAGCGGGTGCGCCAGCTGTTCGATGCGCTGGAGCGCGGCGAGAGCTTCGCCCGCCTGCTCGAGCTCGCCAACACGGCGGCCGGCGTGCAGATCTTTATCGGTGCCGACAACCCATTGTTCGCCAACACCAACTGCTCGATGGTGGTGGCGCCCTTCCGTGATTCACAAGAACGTATCCTGGGCGCAATCGGCGTGATCGGCCCGACCCGTCTCAACTACGCCCGTATCATCCCGCTGGTCGACTACACCGCGCGGACCATCGGGCGGATGGTCGGCTGAGTCATTGGACCGCGCGCATCCTGCGCGCTCATGAGCGGGCTGGAAGCCCGCGGTCCAATGGCGCGCGTCTAACGCGCCCCTATCACCAGTCTTGTTCGTCGAAGTCCTCGAACTGCTTCATGTCGTCGTCCTTGTCGCGACGCGGCCTCTTTTCGGCGGCTGACAGGGAGTGGACGTTCAGCTTCGTTTCGGGGCCGATCAGGGTGATGAGCTCGAGCAGGTCGTCGCGGGCGAAGGCGACGCAGCCGCGGGTCGGGCTCATGTCGTCGCGGGCGATGTGCAGGAAGATGGCGCTGCCCCATTCGCCCTCGGGCGGATCGTCATTATAGCCGACCACGACCAGCAGGTCGTACAGCCCGTCCTTGCGCCACATCTTCTCGTGGCTCCACCCGTTCGGGACGCGAACCAGCCGATTGTAGGCGGGCGAGCGCGGGTCGTCGCACCAGCCGTCATGCTCACCGATCGGCCGGGCCGGCAGCCGGACCGTGGGCAGTACCAGCCGGTCGTTGCGGAAATAGAGGTGGCGCAGCGGATACGTGCCGGCCGGGGTGGCGCCGTCACCCTCGACCTTGTCCTCGCGCACTCCGCCGGCGCCGATTACGCAGCGCCAGCGTCGCTCGCCCAGGTTGGCCCAAGCCAGGCTGGAATCGGCGGAATCGACCTGAACGGTCAGGACATCGGTCAGGACAGGCGGCGGCACAGCGGACATTGAATCGGGCTCCTGCGGCCTTCATAAAGGCCCGCGCCAAAGGGAGAAAGTGATGGGTTATGTCGTCAAGGCGCCGGCCATCGTCGGCGTCCCGGTTCATGGAAGCTCCGATCTGTTCCCGGTTCGCCGCATCTTCTGCGTCGGCCGCAACTACGCCGCCCACGCCCGCGAGATGGGCCACGATCCGGACCGCGAGCCGCCGTTCTTCTTCAGCAAGCCGGCCGACGCCATCGTGCTCGCCGCCGACCCCCAGAACCCGACCAGGATCCCCTATCCGCCGGCGACCAAGAACCTGCACCACGAGATGGAGCTGGTGGTCTGCCTGAAGTCGGGCGGTGCCGACATCCCGGTCGACAAGGCGCTCGACCACGTGTTCGGCTACGCCGTCGGCCTCGACATGACCCGCCGCGACCTGCAGAACCAGGCCAAGGACATGGGCCGCCCCTGGGATATGGGCAAGGGCTTCGACAATTCCGCCCCAATCGGCATCGTCTATCCGGTGAGCGAGGTCGGCCACATCGACAAGGGCGCCATCCAGCTCGACGTCAACGGCAAGACTCGCCAGAAGTCCGACATCAATGCCCTGATCTGGAGCATCCCCGAGACGATCTCCTACCTCTCGGGCCTGGTGACACTCGCCGCCGGCGACCTGATCTACAGCGGCACCCCGGAAGGCGTCGCGGCAGTCGGCAAGGGCGATACCCTGCAGGGCTTCGTCGACAAGGCTGGCACGGTCAGCGTCACTTACGTCTGAGACTCATTGGACTGCGGGCTTCCAGCCCGCTCATGAGCGTGCGGTCCATCAGAGCGTTGATGCCCTGAATGTATCGCAGGTCTTGATGTCGCCCGACTTCAGGCCCTTGGAGAGCCAGCGTACGCGTTGTTCGCTGGTGCCGTGAGTGAAGGAGTCGGGCACCACGCGGCCCTGTGCCTGGCGTTGCAGGCGGTCGTCGCCGATCGCGGTTGCCGCAGCCACCGCCTGCTCGACGTCTTTTTCGCCGATCGACGCGGTGCCGCCATGCTCCTTGTTGGCGTGGTAGGCCCAGACACCGGCGAAGCAGTCGGCCTGCAGCTCGACCCGCACCGACATCGCGTTGGCGTCGCGCTTGCTCATCTGGCCGCGCATCTGGTCGACCTTGCCGGTGATGCCCAGCAGGTTCTGCACGTGATGGCCGACCTCGTGGGCGATCACATAGGCCTGCGGGAAATTACCGGGCGAGCGGAAGCGAGTCGCGAGCTCGTCGAAGAAGGACAGGTCGAGGTACACCCGCTGGTCGCCCGGGCAATAGAACGGGCCCATCGCCGACTGGCCGGCGCCGCAGGCGGTCTGGGTGGCGTTGCGATACAGGACCAGCCGCGGCTGCCGATAAGTGCGCCCCATCTCCTGGAATTCCTGGCCCCACACCGTCTCGGTGCTCTTGAGCACGCGGGCGACGAACTGGGTCTCGGGATCGGCATTGGCTGCCGGGCGCGCCGCTGTTCGGGTCTGGCTGGGCTGCTCCACGTAGCCCGATCCGCCGCCGGCCATGCCGAGCAGGGTCAATGGGTTGACGCCCAGGATCAGGCCGATCACGACGATGGCGATCAGGCCGAAGCCACCCTTGAATAGCCCGCCGCCCAGCGGGAGGCCGCCGCCGCCGAAGCCGCCGCCACCGAACCCTCCACCGCCAAGGCCACCACCGAAACCGCCGCCTTCGCCGCGGCGATCCTCAATGTTGCTGCTCTCGTCGTTGTTCAGTTCCATGGCAGCGTCTCCATACGCCGATTATATATGGGGGCGATGAGCCTGACCGTCGCCACCTGGAACATAAATTCCGTCCGTTTGCGCATCGCCAACGTCGCGCGTTTCCTCAGGTTGCGGAAGCCCGACGTGCTCTGCCTGCAGGAAACCAAATGCCCCGACGAATTCTTCCCGCACGAACCGTTCGAGAAGCTGGGCTACAGCCACCGGCTGGTGCAGGGCATGAAGGCCTATAACGGCGTCGCCATCCTGTCGAAGGTCCCTTTCACCGCGATGAATGTACACCATCGTTGCGGCAAGGAGGACTGCCGGCACATCGAAGTGGCGCTCGACGTCGGCGGCGATCCCATCCTGCTCGACAATCTCTACATCCCCGCCGGCGGCGATATTCCCGATCCCGACGCCAATGACAAGTTTGCGCACAAGCTCGCCTTCTATCGCGAGATGGCCAGCTGGTACGCCGGGCGCAAGCCCGCCCCGGGCGCGAAGAAGGGGCTGCGCCGTATCGCCGTCGGCGATCTCAACGTCGCGCCACTCGAGCATGACGTCTGGAGCCACAAGCAGCTGCTCAAGATCGTGTCGCACACGCCGATCGAAGTGGACCTGTTCGGCAGGATGATGGCGGCGATGGACTGGGTCGACGTGCCGCGCAAGTTCGTGCCGGAAGGCGAGAAGCTCTATTCGTGGTGGAGCTACCGCAACAACGACTGGCGCAAGTCCAACCGCGGCCGCCGGCTCGACCATATTTTAGCCAGCCCGGCGCTCGGCCGCGGCGCCCGCAGTCATCATATCGACGTCGATTTGCGCGACTGGAAGCTGGCGTCGGACCATGTGCCGGTGACGGCGACGTTCGATGTCTGAGGGCGATATCTGAGGCGACGTCTCAGGGGAGAGGCCATGCTGCATATCATCTTCATCATCCTGATCGGCTTCGTGGTGGGCCTGATCGCGCGCTTCTTCGCGCCCGACCCGCACATCGCCGGCTTCTGGATGACGGTGCTGATCGGTGTCGTCGGCTCAGTGATCGCCACCTACGGCGGCCAAGCGCTCGGCCTGTACCGAGTCGGCCGGCCGGCCGGCTTCGTCGGCTCGGTGCTGGGCGCCATCATCCTGCTGGCGCTGGTGCGCCTCTTCGCCCACTAACCGACCTTGTAGAGAAAGTAGCGATCCTTCGGCACGCCGGGCGGTTCGGGCCGGCGCTGCCAGCGCGCGACGGCGAGCGGCTGGTTGGCGAGGATCCAGCAGCCTTTGGCGGCCAGTGCATCGAGCGCAGGACCGAGCCACTTGCCCATCTCGACGTTGGCCGCGTGGTCGCCGGTGCCGAGATCGGTGTGGATCAGCGCGGCAATGGCCCCGAGCTGCTGCGCCGCACGGGGAATCGACTCGCGCGCTTCGCCGAGGAACAGCCGGGTGTCGGGTGGGATGCAGTCGGGATGGGCGGCGACCTTGCGCTCGAATACGTAGATGTCGCGGCCGGGAAAGAGATCGCGCAAGTGATCGTAGGTCCGGCCGTTGCCGAGCCCGACCTCGAGGATCGGCCCGGAAAGCGCGTCGACCGCAGGCTTCAGGGAGTTCAGGCAGTCGCGCTGCGCCTGCATGCGCGCGATGAAACTGTCGAGACGGCTCATTTGACGGAAAGAACTCAGGCGGCTTTGGGGGCCGTCGCCTCACGCAGCTTCTGGTTGGTGTCCTCAACGCGGTGCGCCAGCTCGCGCATCATCTCGACCGCCATGGTCGGGAACTCGGTGACCAGGCGATAGAACATGTCCTTGGAGATGCGCAGCGTCAGCAGCGTTTCGCTTGCCTGGATGGTGGCATTGCGTGGCGCGTCGCACAGGATCGCCGTTTCGCCGAAGAAGCCGTTGCGCTTCAGCTGCGCGACGCGCAGCGGGCCGGTCGGCGTGTCGATCAGCACGTCGGCGACACCGCCCAGTATGACGTACATCGCGTCGCCGGGATCGCCCTGGTGGCAGACCTCCTGGCTGACATTGAACGTCATGCGCTCGCCGGTGAAGGCGATCAGCTTCAGCTTGGCCGCCTCGATCTTGGAAAAGATCGGTACGCCTCTGAGAATCTCGACTTCCTCGTTGAGGTTCATCGCGTTCCTCCTCGAATAGCTTAGGCC
>DASXQC010000253.1:0-3036 GCA_036493235.1 Reyranella sp. | reverse complement strand
TTGTCGGTCGAGGAGTGGCTGCGCTACGCCCCGCCCGAATCGCTCGCCTACTACATGTTCCAGGCGCCGCGGCGCGCCAAGCGGCTCTACTTCGACGTGATCCCGCGCGCGATCGACGACTATCTCTCTTCGGTCGAGCGGATGCCGAACGACGAGCCCGCGAAGCAGCCCGACAATCCGGCGTGGCACATCCACAACGGCGAGGCGGCCGACCATCACTCGGGCGGCGTCAGCTTCGGCATGCTGCTCAATCTCGCTTCTGTGGCGCACACCGATGATAAGGACGTGCTGTGGCAATACCTGCGCCGCTACGTGCCGGGCGCTACCCCGGAGAATGCGCCGTACCTCGACGGGCTGCTGAAGGGCGCGGTCGCCTACGACCAGGACTTCGTAAAGAGCACGAAGCAGTTCCGGCTGCCCGCCGGGAAGGAGCGCGAGGCCTTGCAGGACCTTGCCGAGACCTTGCGCAAGATCCCCGAGAGCGAGAGCGCCGAGTTCATCCAGAACGAGGTGTACGAGGCGGGCAAGCGGCACTTCGCCAAGGAGGAGCTGCGCCAGTGGTTCTCGACCCTCTACGAGGTGCTGCTGGGTGCCAAGCAGGGCCCGCGCATGGGCGCCTTCATCAAGCTCTATGGCCGCGACAACGTGGTGAAGCTGATCGAGCGCGCGCTGGCCGGTGAAGACCTCAGCCAGGCGGCCTGACATCCTGCTCTGTGGCGACGACGAGCTGGGCTATCGCGCAAGTCGGACGCGCTTCGCCGCAGGCGAAGGCTTCGCGCTCGACGAGAGCTATCGGCTGGCGCACCTGCCGCTGGTCGCGCCGCTCCATTCCAAGGTCATCGCGCGCAAGCCGGGAACGACCTACGAGATGGGACGGCGCGACAAGACCGTCTCGCTCGTGCTGCCCGTGCCCGACGTCGACCACCTGATCGAAGCCGAGCTCCGGGCACAGCCGTTCGCCGACAAGATCGCGTGGGACATCGTTTCGCGCCGGCGCGGCAAGCTGCATGCCACGCTCTGTGGCGCCCCGGTCGTGCTCGATGCCGCGGCGCGGCAGGCGCTGGCCGGCATCGGACCGGTCGACGTCGAGCTGCGAGGCCTGTTCTCGGGGACGGTCAATCACGGCCGGCTCTACCTGCGCGTCTATCCGGAGAAGCGGGACGGCGCGAACCCGCTGGCCTATGTCCAACGCCTGCTCGGCCGTCGCGAGACCGGTCTCTATCTTGTCGGCCTGTACAATCTCGTCGACGATCTCGATGCCCGCGAGGCGACGGCGCTCGCCGCACTGCTCGAACGCTGGTGGGAGCGGCCGATCCTGCGCTGGCAGGTCGATGCCCTGTGGCTGCTCGCAGCCTGGGACGACCTCGTGCTCACGGGCACAGTGGAAGAACGGATTCCGCTTTCCGCAGAGTGAGGCGGCGCCTCCTTTTTCACGATGGCGGCTTTGTGCATGATCATGTTGCCCGTGGCGCAATACAGCCGGGGTGACAGGCTGTGGAACCGCCGCGCCCTTGATATCGTAGCAACCAGAGTGACCGTGGACCTGCGACACAGACAAAAACCGGCGCCCCTGCCATTCGTTCGCGGCTGGCTGCGGGATCCTGTTGGAGTTGGACTGCCGTTCCCGAGCAGCCCGGCGACCGCGCGTCGCCTCGCCGAGGCGGCGCTCGCGTCGTCGGTCTGCAACGGCCCCGTACTGGAACTCGGCGCCGGCACCGGCGCCGTCACGGCAGCGCTGATGGATGCGGGCTGCCCGATCGATCGGATCGTCGCCGTGGAGCACGACGCCGAGCTTTGCCGGTCGCTGGAAGAGCGCTTTCCCGGCCTGGCCGTGCTCGAGGGCGACGCGCTCGAGCTGGGCGCGCTGCTCGAGGCGGCCAAGCTTTCGTCCATCGCGGTGATGATCAGTGGCCTGCCGATGCGCGCGATCCCGGCCGAAGCGGCGACGCGCTGCTATGGCGATGCCTTCGATGCGATGCCACCCGGTGGTGCGATCATCCAGTACACCTACGGCCTGCGGCCACCGGTCGATCCGCGATTGATGGCAACGAAGGTCGAAGCGACCTTCGTCGGCCGCGAATGGCGGAATCTCCCGCCGATGGGAATTTGGCGCTATTCTCGCGCTTGATGACTGAGCGTGGCATCGGCGCGGAGCTGCGCCGGCTGGAAGATGCGCGGCTGCTGACCGGCCGCGGCTGCTACTCCGACGATTTCACGTTGCCGAACCAAACGCGCAGCGCGGTCCTGCGTTCGCCGCATCCGCATGCGCGCATCGTGTCGATCGACATCGCACGGGCGGCGAAGATGCCGGGCGTGCTGCTGATCCTGACCGGCGCCGACGTGATGGCCGAGGGCCTGAGGCCGATCCCTCACATCCCGACGGCGATGAGCCCGCCCGACATCGCGTTGTACAATCTCGACGGCTCCGAGCTGATGCTCGAGCGGCCCATGATCCTGGCGACGGAGACGGTTCGCCATGTCGGCGAGGCGGTGGCGTTCGTCGTCGCCGAGACCGTGGCACAAGCGAAGGACGCCGCCGAGGCGATCGAGGTCGTCTACGAGCCGCTGTCGCCGATCTCCGACATCGCCGTCGATGCCCGCGTCGGCAATCCGCCGGCGACGCGCGCGGGCTTCGCCGAAGCCGAGCACGTGGTGCGGCTGGAGACGCACATCCAGCGCGTGACCGGCGTGCCGATGGAGCCGCGCTCGGCGCTCGGCGCCTACGATCCGGCTAGCGAGCGCTACACGCTCTATGCTGGTGGCGGCGCGATCGTGCGGCCGAAGAAGGAGCTCGCGATCATCCTCGGGCTCGAGCCCGAGCAGGTGCGGGTGATCGCCAAGGAAGTCGGCGGCAACTTCGGCACGCGTAACTATCTCTATCCGGAGTTCGTGCTAGTCGCCTGGGCGGCCAAGAAGATCGGCCGCCCGGTCAAATGGACCTGCGAGCGCGGCGAGGCGTTTCTCAGCGACTATGCCGGCCGCGATCTCACGGTCGAGGTCGAGCTCGCGGTCTCGTCGGACGGCCGCTTCCTCGGC
>DASXQC010000252.1:0-3096 GCA_036493235.1 Reyranella sp. | reverse complement strand
GGCGAGCAGCGGGATCAAGGGCGGCTGGTCGACGTAGCCCCAGTCCAGGCGCTGACCGCAGATGATGAAATAGAGCTCGTCGCGGTGATAGCCGTATTGGCTATTCGCCGCCAAATGCAGCGCGGCCGTGAGAAGAGCGAGCCATAGGGCAGGCCGGAACCGCAGAACGCTCATCTCTCGTATAATTCCCTCCCCCAATTGCCAGTCTAACTTCCAGGCCGCGACTCCACCATGCGTAGGGGGCGGCCAGAAGCGCGCATGGTGTGGGTTACAAAGCGTTCTTGCTGGGAGCGCGGCTCTCCACAGCCGCTCTTCTCATGCTCGAGGGCCGGAAGACCATGAGCGGCACTGGAGTGCCGCGCTCCCAGCAAAGACGATTGCGCTTTAATGGCGCCGCAGGCTGGCCAGCCGGTCGATCTCGCGCCAGAAGCTGGCGATGGTCTCGTCGACGATCTGCTGGACCGACTTCAGCTCGTGGATCAGGCCGGCACTTTCGCCGGCCGCGCCCGAGGTGTTCTCGACGTCGCCCTGGACGTAGAGCATGTCGATCAGGCCGCCGCGCGGCAGGCGCTCGCGCTTGCCTTCGGCGACCTCGACCGAATAGGGCGTGCGCAGGCCGCGCGAGCGGGCGCGCGGCGGGTTGTCGGTCATGATGGTGCCGGAGAGCGGCGCAGCAACGATGGCGTTCTTGTAGTTGAGATGCACCGGACTCTCGAACGAGGCGACGAAGCGCGTGCCCATGGTCACGCCCTCGGCGCCGAGCGCAAAGGCAGCCGCCATGCCGCGTCCGTCGACGATGCCGCCCGCCGCCACGATTGGCACGTCGACCTTCTCGCGGACCGCCTGCATCAGGGCGAAGGTGTGGACCTCCTCGGGATTGCGGATGCCCGCACTCTCCGCGCCCTCGACGATCAGCCCGTCGACCCCGGCGTCGACCGCCTTCTGCGCCCCGCGCAGGGTCGCTGTGGCGTGATAGACCGTGACGCCCGCGCCCTTGAGGATCTTGGTGTAGCGCGTCGGATCGCCGGCCGAGGTGGTGACGAAATGGATCCCCTGGCCGAGCAGCCAGTCGATGATCGCCGTCTCCTCCTTGGGGTCCATCTGCAGGTAGCGGATCGGCAGGTTGACGCCGAACGGCGCGTTGGTCGCGGCGCGGATCGCCGTGAATTCCTGCTTGGTGACGGCGAGATCGCGGATCGAGTTCTCCAGCAACCCCATGGCGCCCGCCTTCGACACCGCCGTCACCAGCGGAGATCGGGCGATCCAGGTCATCGGCGACTGGAAGATGGGATAGCGCGAGCGCGTGTGCGCCGTGACGCGGTTGCCGTCGAACATGGCTACCGTCCTAGAACATATTCCGTCCGGCCGGAACCGGCCGGACGGAATATGCCTGCTGCAACAAATATCGCCCGTGCGCGCATTTCCATCTGAACGGAAATCGCTCCAGCACAGCTTCAGCCGCGCGGCGGCAGCGAGTAGCCGTTGTTCCGCAGGACGCGCTCGAGCACCGGGATGCCCGCCGGATTGCCCTGGCTGCACTGGTTCGAGGCGGCATCGCCTTCCAGGCTGCTGCGGCCGAATTCGCGGTTGGTCGAGAACTCGTTGCGGCCGATATAGCGCTCGTAGACGTCGACCAGCCGCTTGCAGTAGGCGACATCCGCCGGTGCGGGCTGGGCGAAGGCGGCGACCGGACCCAGGACGGCGAGTAGCACCAGGACAGCGGCACGCATGGTGCCACCATTATACTCGGCCCAGGCGACCGTGGCGCTCGGCTCAGCCGCGCGACGGCAGGCTGAAGCCGTTTCTCTGCAGCGCCCGCTCCAGCACCGGAATTCCCGCCAGATTGCCCTGCCGGCATTGCGCGGCGGCGACCTGGGCGTCGGTGCCGCCGGGACTGGTGCCGCGGACGGAGCCGTAATCGGGCTGGCCGATGTAGCGATCGTAGAGCTCGACCAGGCGATGGCAGTAGGCGACATCCGTCGTCGATTGCGCTGACGCGGCGGCCGGACTCAGGGCGGCCAACAGAAGAACGAACAGGGCGGGACGCATGGTGGCTATGCAAACCTCAGTTTCTGACCGATGCCGAGCCGCTCGCCTTTCTCGATCATGGCGTGCGCCAAGGCGATATCGGAGAGCGACAGCCCACGATGCCAGAAGATGATGGCCTCGTCGTCACTTTCGCGGCCGGGTTTGAGGCCGGCGACGATCTGGCCCATCTCGGCATGCAGGGTCTGTTCGGAGAGCTTGCCGGCGTTGACGTGGGCGCGGAGGCTGCCGAACGGCCCGCCCTTGCACTGGCCCCAGTCGTCGACCACCAGCTTCTGCGCGATGTCGGTCAGCGACAGCTCGACTGCGCTCATGGTGCCGTAGGGCACGATAAAGGCGCCGGGCTTGATCCATTCGGTCTTGAGCAAGGGCTCGGGCTGCGACAGCCGCGAGGCTTCGACCACGATGTCGGCGCCCTCGATGCAGGAGCGCCAGTCGTCGGTGACGATGATCTTCTTGCCGAGGTCCTGCGACAGCCGCGCACCGAACGCCTCCCGGCTTTCCGGCCGCTTGGAATGGACGCGGATCTCGTCGAAGTCGAACAGCCGGTCGAGCAGGCGCACGTTCCAGTAGGACGAGCCGCGCGCGCCGATATGGCCCAGGATCTTCGAGTTCCTGCGCGCGAGGTACTTGGCGCCGACCGCGGTCATGGCGCCGGTACGCATGTCGGTGATGCCCGCGCCGTCGAGGATCGCCCGCGGCGCACCCATGCGCGGATCGAGCAGCAGCACGACGCCCAGCTCCGACGGGTAGCCGAGCTTGTAGTTGTCGACGAAGTCGCCCACGACCTTGATGCCGGCGCGGTCGACCGGGGCGGCGATCGCGCCGCGCAGCACGTTGAAATGGCCGTTCGACTGGCCGGGGGCGAGATGCACGCGCGGCTCGATCACCGTCTGGCCGCGGCCCTGTGCGTCCAAACTGGTCTCGATCGCGGCGATGATCTCGTCGTCGCTCAGCGCCAGCGCCTCGATGTCGAGGCGGTTCAGGAAAGTGATGTAGATAGGCGGCATCGCGTGCATGATCGGACCTTAGACGGGGCCAGAAAACGGG
>DASXQC010000251.1:0-1840 GCA_036493235.1 Reyranella sp. | reverse complement strand
GGCTCGATCCTGGCCTATGCCCGCGGCATGACCTACTGGCACCGCCGCCACCGCTTCTGCGGCGTCTGCGGCTCGCCGACCCGGGTGACGCGCGGCGGCCATGTGCGGATGTGCACCAACGAGGCCTGCAAGACCGAGCATTTCCCGCGCACCGATCCGGCGGTGATCATGCTGGTCCATCACGGCGACAAGTGCCTGCTGGGCCGCGGCAAGCAGTTCCCCAAGGGCATGCACTCGACGCTCGCGGGCTTCGTCGAGCCGGGCGAGAGCTTCGAGGATGCCGTCGCGCGCGAGGTCTACGAAGAAGTGAAGGTGCGGGTGAACAACGTCACGTATCGTTCCTCGCAGCCTTGGCCGTTCCCGGCGTCGGTGATGATCGGCTTCCATGCCGAAGCCGAGTCGATGGACTTCGAGGTCAACCAGGACGAGCTCGCCTCGGCGCTGTGGCTGAGCCGCGAGGAGCTGCGGCCCGAGAACCTGCCCACCGATGGCTCCTTCTTCATGCCGCGCCGCGATTCGATCGCCCGCCGGCTGATCGAGGAGTGGCTCGGCCACGAGGCTGGCCCGTCAATCTCCGGCTAAAGGATCTTCCATGAGCGTTCTGTTCTCGCCCGTCGATCTGGGCGGCGTCACGCTGCCCAATCGTATCGTCGTCTCGCCGATGTGCCAGTACGCCGCGATCGATGGCAGCGCCCAGCCCTGGCATCACGTGCACTACGGCATGCTCGCGATGTCGGGAGCGGGCCTGATGTGCTTCGAGGCGACGCACGTCGAGCGCGACGGCCGCATCACCCAGGGCTGCGCCGGCATGTACAGCGACGAGAACGAGGCGGCGCTGAAGCCGGTGGTCGACTGGGCGCGCGCCTGGATGCCCACCGTCAAGCTCGGCATCCAGCTCGGCCATGCCGGCCGCAAGGCCTCGGCGCAGCGCCCCTGGAAGGGAGGCGGGCCGCTCACCCAGGCCGATGCGCCGGACCTGCCGTGGACGACTTTTTCGGCCTCGGCGGTTGGCTACGACACCAAATGGCATACGCCGCTGGCGCTCGACGAAGTCGGGCTCGCCCGCGTGAAGCAGGCTTTCGTCGACGCCACCCTGCGCAGCCTGCGGCTGGGCTTCGACGTGATCGAGCTGCATGGCGCGCACGGCTATCTGATGCATCAGTTCCTGTCGCCGCTCTCCAACCGCCGCATCGATCAGTACGGCGGCAGCATGGAAAAGCGTCGCCGCTTCCCGCTGGAAGTGTTCGACGCCGTACGCAAGCTCGTGCCGCGCGAGAAGGCATTGGGCATTCGGCTCAGCGCCACCGATTGGGTCGAGGGCGGTCTCACGGTCGAGGATACAATTGAAACCGCGCGGCAGCTCAAGGCTCTGGGCTGCGATTTCGTCGATGTCAGCTCGGGCGGCAACTCGCCGGCGCAGAAGATCACCGTGACGCCGGGCTATCACGTGCCGTTCGCGGCAAGGGTCAAGAAAGAGGCTGGTATCAAGACCTGGGCGGTCGGCGTCATCACCGAGCCGGAGCAGGCCGAACACATCGTTGCGACTGGCGAAGCCGACTGCACGGCCCATGCTCGTGCCTTCCTGCTCGACCCGCGTTGGGGCTGGAACGCGGCACGGGCGCTCGGGGTCGAAACCCCGCCCTTGCCACTACCGGCGGCACGGGCGACAACGATCCTGCCGTTCAAGCCTCAGCCGATTTTGGCCAACGCGGCCGAATAGGAGCGCAATGTCGAGCGTACTGCTCGCAGAGGACGAATTCCTGATCCGGGCTGTGCTGGTCGAGGCGCTCGGCAGCGCAGGCTTCGCCTGCATCGAGGCGCCGACCGGCAAGGAGGCGCT
>DASXQC010000250.1:0-11691 GCA_036493235.1 Reyranella sp. | reverse complement strand
TCGATCTCCGAATCGTTGTCGCTCCAGCTCGAGAAGATCTTGAAGCCGCCGGCCGCCAGCGCGTTGGGATCGCGCCGCAGCAGCGGCAGGTATTCCTCGCCCGAGATCGACTGCGGCACCGTCCAGTAGGGGTTGGTCTGGAAGCCGCGCATCACCGACTGGATCTCGGGCGTCGGATGCTTGGGCGTGCCGACGATCACCAGGCTCTCGAACACCTTCTTGCCGCCGTCGACGAACACCATCGAGTAGTTGCCGGCATTGACGAACACGTAGCGCTGGCCGAGGTCTCCCGGCAGCCAGCGCCGCCGCTCGAGGTTGGCGATCACCTGGGCGATGCGGTCGTCGATCGAGGTGTTGAGCGAGCGCGTGGTGTTGACGCCGATCACGCCGTCGACCGTCAGGCCCTTGGTCTCCTGGTAGCTCTTCACCACCGTGGCCAGCGCATCGTCGTAGATGTCGGCCGTGGTGGCGGGCGGCGGCACGGTCATGCCGAGCTCGCCGAGCCGTGTGCGCAGCACCGGCACGCGTGCGTCGGTCGCGCCGGGCTTCAGCAGGTCGCCGCCGGGCAATGGCGTGTAGGCGGTCGAGGCGCGCTGCTGGCGCAGGTCGGCCAGCACCTTTTGGAGCGCCGGATAGTCGCCCTTGGGCGGCAGCGCGGCCAGCCACGCCGCGAAGTCCGGCGCGTCGGCGGCCGCCTTCACGATGTCGGCGCGCGAGGTGCGGCGTTGCTGGATGTCGATGTCGCTGTCGACCGAGTTGGCGTTGACGCGGCCGGTCGAGACGTCGGTGGCGTAGGCCACCAGCGCGTCGGTCAGCGCCTGCTCGTTGCCGGCGGCCGCTGCCTTGTCGATCGCGCCGGCGCCGTACCACTCGGGATCGAGTCCGTGGTCGCCCGCCGATCGGATTGCCTTGAGGAGCGCAGCCGTGCGCTCACCGGTCCACTGGAGCTCATTGGCCCAGGAAGAAGTGACTCCCACGAAGGGAACCAGGAGCGCCGCGAAGGCGCCAATCAATACCACCCGCCTCACGTGCGAGACTCTACTCGCGTGCCCGCCGCGACTCACGCCGAGACGATATCACCTTGGCGAATCGCGGCGGCCTGTGTCTGTTTTGCCACGCCAAAACCGTGTGTCGAAAGGAAGGCGAGCAGGTCGGCCGTGGCGCGGGCCTTCAGGTCGGCCGTGCCGCCGCCGGCGCGAGCGCCGCGGGTGACACAATGGATACGTGCCCACGCCTGGTACTCCGGTTCCGGCATGACGCGGCCCGCGCCGACCACAAAATGGTTCCCGTCGTCCTCGATGAAATTCTTGCAGCACGACCAGTTCTCTGCGTCGCGGATGTCGAACACCGGCCCGAGCGACTCCCAGCCATGATGGGCGCCGCTGAACACCTTCACCTTGACCCGCCGGTTGCCGGCCGCACGCATGCGCTCGGCGTAGTCGATAGCGAGCGGGGCAGGGGTGTAGTCGTCGCGCCCGGCCAGCATGAAGTAGATCGGCCGGCCGTGCGTGGCCGGGTCGCGATGCTGGGAGGTGGCGCCCGGGCAGATCGCGACGTGCAGGTCGAACAGATGGTCGAAGCCGCGGCGCCAGCGCTGGCGTACGGCGATCGCAGCGTTGAGGGTGACGCCGCCGCCCTTGGACACGCCCATCACGCCGATCCGGTTTGGATCGAGGCGCGGGTCGGACCGCAGCAGTGCCAGGGCCGCGAAGGCGTCGCCTTCCATTTGTGCGCCCGAGACGAGGGTTTGATCAGCGACCGTGCGGCGAACGCCGCGGCCGGTGAAGCTGTCGACGATGAAGGCCGCGACGCCCGCGTCATTGAGCGCCTGTGCATAATAATGCTCGCGATGACGCTGCACGCCGGCGCTGCTGGTGAGCAGCACCATGCAGGGAAAAGGCCGATCTGCCTGCATCGGCAGGTGCAGCGTGCCATTCACGCGCGCGGGCTTGGCCGCCGCCGGATGATCGAACGTGAGCGTGTCGAACGACACCGATTCCATGGACGGTATTTACCTTGTCCCGTAGGTTCAGCGCCATGAGCGAGGCTCGCCAGGTCCAGATGCGCGCCGTCTCCGGCGACGAGGCCGGCTTGCGGCTCGATCGCTGGTTCCAGCGCCATTTCCCCGAGCTCAGCCACAGTGCCCTGCAGAAGCTGTTGCGCACCGGCCAGGTCCGGCTCGACGGCAAGCGGGTCGAAGGCAAGGACCGGGTCGAGCCCGGCCAGACCGTCCGCCTGCCGCCCGGCGTCACCGTGGCGCCGGAGCCCTCGTCCCAAAGCAGGCCGAAAGCCGATAAGCCGCGGCTTTCCGAGCGCGACGCCCAGGAGATCCAGAGCCTGGTGATCCATCGCGACGACTGGGTGATCGCTCTCAACAAGCCGTCGGGGCTGGCGGTGCAGGGGGGCTCGGGCACTGAGCGGCATGTCGACGGCCTTCTCGATGGCCTGCGCTTCGGCTCCGAGGTTCGGCCACGGCTGGTCCACCGCCTCGACAAGGACACGTCCGGTCTGCTGCTGATCGCCCGTACTGGCCCGTCGGCCAAGCGCCTGTCGGAATCGTTCCGCGACCGCGAGACCGAGAAGCTCTACTGGGCGGTGGTGGTCGGTGTGCCGCCGAAGATGGAAGGCGCCATCGACCTGCCGCTCGCCAAGCGTCCGGGCGCGCGTGACCGCGAGACCATGCAGGTCGACCACGAGGAAGGCCAGAAGGCGCTGACCCATTTCAAGGTGATGGACCGCGCCGGCGACCGCGCCGCGCTGCTGGCGCTGTGGCCGCGCACCGGCCGCACCCATCAGCTGCGCGTCCACTGCGCCGAGATCGGCTGCCCGATCCTGGGCGACCGCAAGTACGGCGGCGAGGAGGCGCTGCTATCGGCCGTCGCGGATTCGCGCCGCCTTCACCTGCATGCGCGGCGGCTCGCCCTACCGCATCCCTCGGGCAAGAAGGGGACCTTGCGCCTGCAGGCCGAGCCGCCGGCGCATTTCAAACGCACGCTCGAGGCCTTCGGCTTCTCGGCGACGGGGGATCGATGAAGATCAGGATCCGGCTGCCCTGGCGACGGATGGCCTGGATGGCGTTGGCTCTGGTGCCGGTGCTGGCGATCGGTGGCGTGATCTGGCTCACCACCCGCGACCTGACGCGCTACCAGACCAGGCTCACCGACCAGATCCGCAAGGTCACCGGTCGCGAGCTGAAGGCGAGCATGCCGCTGTCGGTCAAGCTCAGCCGCGATCCTGCGCTGGTAGCCGAGAATCTTACCCTCAGCAACGCCCCTTGGGCGTCGCGGCCCGACCTCGCCAAGGTGCGGCGCATCACGATGTACCTCGATCCCTTCAGGCTGTTCCTGGGCGAAGCGAAGGTGGTGCGGGTCGTGATGGAGGGTGCCGACATCCAGGTCGAGCACAACGAGGCGGGCGACACCAACCTCGAGATGCTGCCGCCGCCCGACGGTTCGGGCCCGCACGCCGGCGAGAACCACTCGCTCAGTATCCGGACCAATCCGGCCTTCCCCTGGATCAACATCATCGAGGTGCGCAACTCCACCCTGACCGTCCTCGAAGGCGCCGGCCGGCCGCCGGTCGTGCTCGAGATCGCCAACGGCCGCTTTACGTCCACCGCCGCCAACCAGACGCTGCAGATGGAGGCGAAGATCGGCGCGCCGCGTGCCACGCCGATGGAACTCAGCGGCACGATCGGCTCGTTCGACGGCTGGATGCGCGGTATGCCCGGGAACATCGACGTCCAGGGTGATTTTGGCAGTGGCAAGATTGCGGTCAAGGGCAGCATCAGCGTCAAGGGCACGAACCTGCAGATCACCGGCGAGGGGCCGGATGTCGGCGTCTTCGGACCGTACATCTCGCTCCCGGTGCCGAGCGGCGGGCCTTATGCGCTGACGGCCAAGGCGTTGACGCAGCGCAGCGGCCTCAAGGTCGAGGTGCCGTCGCTCAAGGTCGGCGCGTCGGAGCTCACCGGTGAGGCGACGTTCCGCGTCGATCGCAGCGGCACGCCGAACATTCTGGTCGATATTGACGCCGCAAAGATCGATCTTGCAGGCTTGAAACGGGCACCCGAGCCTGCGTCGACGACGCCTCCATCGAAGCGCGTGCTGCCGTCGGCGGCATTCCAGGCGAGTTGGCTCGGCCGCTCGACCCTGTCGGTGACGGCGCGGGTCGGGGAACTGACGGGCCTGTCGGCCAAGATCACCAATGGCTCGGTAGCGCTGGCCTCGAACGAGAAGCGCTTCACGTTCCGAGGCTCGGCTTCGGTCGGCAACGGCTCGGCGAGCTTCGATGTCGGCTACGATCCGGCCGGCCGCTATGGCCTCACCACGCTCACCGCCAACGTGAGCAAGGTGCCGATGGGCGATCTTGGCACGCTGCTGGGCCTCAATCTCGGGCTCAAGGATGCAGTCGGCGACATCGACCTCAAGATGCGCGGCCCCGGGCGCAATGCTACTGCGGCGCTGAACAGCGCCAGCGGCACGATCGAGTTCTCGGTCGGCAAGGGCACGTGGCCGGGCGACGGTCTTGCGGGCTGGCCCAACGAATCGCTCAAGCTGGTCGGCGCGACCGATGGCGCCGCCTTCAACTGTCTTGCCGGCCGGTTCGAGGTGAGCGGCGGCGTCGCCAACCTGCGGCGGCTGGTGTTCGACACGCCGCGCGCGACCTGGATCGGCGGCGGCTATCTTTCGCTGCGCAACGAGGGCTGGGAATTCATCGTCGCTCCCGAAGCGCGCGATTCACAGGGCGTGCCGCTCGCCACACCGTTCCGTCTGAAGGGCGGGACCGGTCGGCAGGCCGCGGGCACGCTCGATAGCGGCCTGAGCCGCCTGCTGATCGGCGCAGGACCCGTGCCGAGTCTGGTCGGTACCTTCGGCCAGATCGCCCGGCAGCCGAATGTCGGCAATGCCTGCGCCATCATGGCGCCGCGGGTCGACGGCATGCGGCCGGGCCTGCGGGCCCAGATGCCCAACCCCAATCCCGAGCGCGACCGTGGTAACCGTCGCGCTCAGGGAAACCAGCCCGCGAAACCGCATCATCAAGCGGATTGAGGGGCCTTTCCCCGTCCCCCATCGGCGTGTAAGGCCTTCCGCCAATGAAGCGTTTCTACAAGGAGACGGCGGTCGATTCCGGCGACGGCGGCTTTCGTGTGCTGCTCGACGGGCGGCCGATGCGCACGCCGGCCAAGGCGGTGCTGGTCGTGCCGACGAAGGCGCTGGCCGAGGCCATCGCCGAGGAATGGTGCGCGGTGCCGGAGAAGGTCGAGATCAATCCCGCTCACCTGCCGCTGACGCGCCTCGCCGCGACCGGCATCGACCGCGTGACGACCCAGCGGGCGCGGGTGATCGAGGACACCGCCAAGTACGGCGCCTCCGACCTGCTGTGCTATCGCGCCACCGATCCGTCGAGCCTGGTGCAGCGCCAATCGGCGGCATGGCAGCCATTGCTCGACTGGGCAGCCGAGCGCTACGGCGCGCCGCTGGCGGTGGCGAGCGGCACGACGTTCGTGACGCAACCGCATGGCGCGCTTGCGGCGCTGCGGGGCGCGGTGGCGGCACACAGCGACCTCGCGCTCTCGGCGCTCTACAATCTCACGCATATCGCCGGCTCCCTGGTGATCGCGCTGGCTGTTTCGGAGGGCCGATTGTCGGCGGCCAATGCTTTTTCGACGGGGCAGCTCGACGAGCTGTTCCAGATCGAGCGCTGGGGCGCCGATCCGCTCGCGACGCAGCGGCACGAAGGCATCCAACGCGATCTTGAGGCCGGCGCGCGGTTCCTCGCGCTGCTGGGCGACGCACGACTGAAAGGATGAGCATGGGCGCGGGTACGACGTTCCGGGGGATACTGGCGAAGAAGGGCCTCGTCGAGGCGATGGCGGCGCACAGCCCGTTGTCGGCGATGCTCGTGGCCGAAGCGGGCTTCGACGCGATCTGGGCGTCGGGCTTCGAGCTCTCGGCGATGTATGGCGTGCCCGATGTGAGCGTGGTGTCGATGACGCAGCATCTCGACATGACCCGCGCGATGGCCGAGCGTTCGGGCATTCCGGTGGTGGCCGACATCGACACCGGCTTCGGCAACGCGATCAACGTGCTCTACGCCGTCGAGCAGTACGAGCGCGCCGGCGCCGCGGCGATCGTGATGGAGGATAAGAGCTTCCCGAAGGTGACGAGCCTGATCGCGGGCGGCCGGCAGGACATGGTCCGCATCGAGGAATTCCAGGGCAAGATCGAAGCCGCGCGTTCCGTGCGCAAGGACGAGGACTTCGTGATCGTGGCGCGCACCGAGGCGCTGATCGCGGGCCTCGGCCAGGACGAGGCGCTGAAGCGCGCGCACGCGTACGAAGCTGCGGGCGCCGATATGATCCTGGTGCACTCCAAGCAGAAGACGCCCGACGAGATCGAGGCCTTCGTGAAGGCATGGGACGGCAAGGCACCGATCGCTCTGGTGCCGACGGCCTATCCGCAGATGACCGTGGCGCGCGTGAAGGAGCTCAAGAAGATCGGCCTGCTGATCTGGGGCAATCACGCCGTACGCGCGTCGGTCGGCGCCATGCGCAAGACCTTCGCCCAGATCCGCAAGGATGGTGGTATTCATATCGTGGAAAGCGAAATCGCCACGGTGGACGAGGTTTTCGACCTCCAGGGCATGGGCAAAGTGAAAGCAGACGAGAAGAAGTTCCTTCGATAGTCGGCATCCTGTGCCGGCGACGCCACGGCGGTCATCCAAAGCCGAGATGAAAAGACCAAGCCGCTACGTCCATGATGACTGGCTGGGCTATGTGCCGCGCCCCAATCATGTGGAGCCGGGACTTACGATCGGCTCAGCCGGTCTGCGAATGACGGGCACGGCGACGGCAAAAGTCCCGGACCAGTCTCCGATCCTTGCCGTCGGAGATTCGTTTACTTTTGGCGAGGAAGTGACCGATACGGAAACTTGGCCATCGGCGCTGCAGGATCGAACAGGTTTAAGCGTGCTGAATGGAGGCGTGAGCGGCTACGGCTTCGATCAGATCGTCCTCCGTGCCGAGAAGCTTGCGAAAATCCACAATCCCGGAATTATCGTCGTCAGCTTCATCGCGGACAATATCGAACGAACCGAAATGCGGCGCCTTTGGTGGCGCAATAAGCCCTGGTTCGCGATGGATGGCGGTGAATTGAAAGTCCGGGCGGTCCCTGTGCCGCGATCACCGGCAATTCCGCGATCGGTCCGGCGTGCCGAGCTTCTGCTGCGCAAGCTCGGACCTGCTGCGCAGCATTGGCTCGGCTACCACGTCCGCGTGCATCCAAGGGGCACAGGGATGCTGATTGCGATGGGGCTGATCGAGCGACTTGCTCTCTTACGGCGGACCGCTGGTGCACGCATTGTTCTTGTCGCCGCGTATGATGCACAAGCCTGGAGCAACCCGGTGGCTGCCGACCGTCAACGCGCAATGACAGGTAAACTCGTCGATTGCGCAGCGCGGTGCGGAATCGAGGTCCTCGATAGCTTCTCGCTGTTTGCCTCCGCACCTCGACCGGAACGGCTTTACAAGACGGCGCACATGAATGAGCGCGGGAACCGAATGATCGCGTCTCTTGTCGGAGCGGCTCTGACGCGCTGATCGCCTGCCGGGCGGGCGATTTGGCGACGGATTTGCGGGACTGTATCCCTTGGTAAGGGGGCTGGACGTATCCCTTGTTATGCCTGAAAACAAATGACTGTGAGCCGGAGTGATTGAATGCAGGACATGCTGAAGGAGCTGGAGCGGCGCCGGACGGCGGCGCGCGATGGCGGCGGACAACGCCGTGTCGACGCCCAGCACGGCAAGGGCAAGCTGACGGCGCGCGAGCGCATCGACGTGCTGCTCGATCCCGGCTCGTTCGAGGAGTTCGACATGTTCGTCGAGCATCGCTCGACCGACTTCGGCATGGAGAGCCAGAAGGTTCCCGGCGACGGCGTGGTGACCGGCCACGGCACGATCGGCGGCCGGCTGGTCTATGTGTTCAGCCAGGACTTCACCGTGTTCGGCGGCGCGCTGTCGGCCATGCACGCGACCAAGATCTGCAAGGTGATGGACGCGGCGATGAAGGTCGGCGCGCCGGTGCTCGGCATCAACGATTCAGGCGGCGCGCGCATCCAGGAGGGCGTCGATTCGCTCGCGGGCTATGCCGATGTGTTCCAGCGCAACGTGATGGCCTCGGGCGTGATCCCGCAGATCTCGATGGTAATGGGGCCGTGCGCCGGCGGTGCGGTCTACTCGCCGGCCATGACCGACTTCATCTTCATGGTGAAGGACAGCTCCTACATGTTCGTCACCGGTCCCGACGTGGTGAAGACCGTGACGCACGAGACGGTGACGCAGGAGGAGCTGGGCGGCGCGCTCACCCACACGCAGAGGTCGGGTGTTTCCGATCTCGCCTTCGAGAACGATATAGAGGCGCTGCTGCAGCTGCGCCGCTTCGTCGGCTTCGTCCCGTCGAGCAACCGCGAGAAGGCGCCCGTTCGGGTCACGCACGATCCGGTCGAGCGCGACGACCTCTCGCTCGACACGTTGGTGCCGGACAATCCCAACAAGCCCTACGACATCAAGGAGCTGATCCTGAAGGTCGTCGACGAGGGCGACTTCTTCGAGCTATCGCCCGAATGGGCCGGCAACATCGTGGTCGGCTTCGGCCGCATGGACGGCAAGACCGTGGGCTTCGTCGCCAATCAGCCGATGGTGCTGGCCGGCTGTCTCGACATCGATTCCAGCCGCAAGGGCGCGCGCTTCGTGCGCTTCTGCGATGCTTTCAACATTCCGATCGTGACCTTCGTCGACGTGCCGGGCTTCCTGCCGGGCACGGCGCAGGAATACAGCGCGATTATCAAACACGGCGCCAAGCTGCTCTACGCCTATGCCGAGGCGACGGTGCCGAAAGTGACCGTGATCACGCGCAAGGCCTATGGCGGCGCCTACGACGTCATGGCGTCCAAGCACCTGCGCGGCGACGTGAACTATGCCTGGCCGGGCGCGGAGATCGCGGTGATGGGCGCCAAGGGCGCGGTCGAGATTATTTTCCGCTCCGACATCGGCGATGCCGCCAAGATCGCCGCGCGCACCGAGGAATACCGCCAGAAGTTCGCCAACCCGTTCGTGGCGGCCAATCGCGGCTTCATCGACGACGTGATCATGCCGCACGGCACGCGCCGGCGGATCTGCAAGGCCCTGAAGACGCTGGAGAACAAGCGCCTCGACAATCCGTGGCGCAAGCACGGCAACATCCCGCTGTGATCGGATGGCGGTGCACTTGAGACCCGAGGAGCGTATGCGGCGCGCGCGGTATGTCCGGCTGCATGTCATCGTGGCGCTGCTAACTTTGCTGGTGCTGATCGCGGCGAATGCGATCTTCAGCAGCCGCTATCCGTGGTGGCTCTGGGTCCTGATGGCCTGGATGCCGATCGTTGCCGCGCATACAGCCTGGTCGATGGGGCTGTTCGAGCGCAACAAGGAAAGATCATGAGCAAGCTGTTCGACAAGATCCTGATCGCCAATCGTGGCGAGATCGCCTGTCGCGTGATCCGCACCTGCAAGCGGCTCGGTATCAAGACCGTCGCGGTCTATTCCGAGGCCGACGCCGATGCGCTGCACGTGCGCGAGGCCGACGAGGCCGTGTTCATCGGCCCGCCGCCGGCGACGCAGTCCTATCTGCTGATCGACAAGATTGTCGACGCCTGCAAGAAGACTGGCGCCCAGGCGGTGCATCCGGGTTACGGCTTCCTGTCCGAGAAGCAGGAGTTCCAGAAGGCGCTGGCTGCGGCCGACATCACCTTCATCGGGCCCGACGCGCATGCGATCTACGCCATGGGCGACAAGATCGAGTCCAAGAAGCTCGCCCAGGCCGCGGGCGTCAGCACCGTGCCGGGCCATCTCGCGGCGATCCCGAATGCCGACGAGGCGGTGAAGATCGCGCAGAAGGTCGGCTACCCGGTGATGATCAAGGCCTCGGCGGGCGGCGGCGGCAAGGGCATGCGCATCGCCTACGACGACGCCGAGGCCAAGGAAGGCTTCGTCTCGGCGACCAACGAGGCAAAAGCCTCCTTCGCCGACGATAGAGTGTTCATCGAGAAGTATGTCGAGGAGCCGCGCCACATCGAGATCCAGCTGATCGGCGACGGGCACGGCAACTGCGTCTATCTCTGGGAGCGCGAGTGCTCGATCCAGCGCCGCCACCAGAAGGTGATCGAGGAGGCGCCGAGCCCGTTCCTCGACGCCAAGACGCGCCAGGCGATGGGCGAGCAGGCGGTCGCACTGGCCAAGGCGGTGCAATACAAGAGCGCCGGGACGGTCGAGTTCATCGTCGACAAAAACCGGAACTTCTACTTCCTCGAGATGAATACCCGCCTGCAGGTCGAGCATCCGGTGACCGAGCTGATCACCGGCCTCGACCTGGTCGAGCTGATGATCCGCGTCGCGGCGGGTGAGAAGCTGCCGTTCGCACAGAAGGACGTGAAGCTCGAGGGTTGGGCGGTCGAGGCGCGCGTTTACGCCGAGGATCCGTTCCGCAACTTCCTGCCGTCGACCGGTCGCCTGGTGAAGTATCGCGAGCCCAAGCCCGGCCCGGACGTGCGCGTCGACACCGGCGTGTACGAAGGCGGCGAGATCTCGATGTTCTACGATCCGATGATCGCCAAGCTCTGCACCTACGGAAAGACGCGGCTCGATGCGATCGACCGCATGCGCCGTGCGCTCGACGAGTTCTACGTCCGGGGCGTGTCGCACAACGTGCCGTTCCTCGCAGCCCTGATGGCCCATCCGCGTTTCCGCGAGGGTCGGCTCACCACCAACTTCATCGCCGAGGAGTTCAAGGGCGGCTTCACCGCCAAGCACTTGCCGCCGCGCGATCCCGCCGTGCTGGCGGCGGTCGCGGCCGTCATCGATCGCATCCAGGCCCATCGCAACGGCATGGCGCACGACACGCGCGTAGTGCTGCTCAATCGCGCGCCGGTCGAGGTTGAGGCGACGGGCGCGAGCGGCGGTTTCACCGTCGTGACGGGCGGCCGCAAGCTCGAGATCATCACCGACTGGGCGCCCGGCCAGCCCTTGCTGCACGGCCGCGTCGACGGCACGGCGGTGGCAGTGCAGGTCGACGCCGTGGGCTCTGGCTGGCGGCTGATTCACGAGGGCGGGCAGGCCGACGTGCTGGTGCTGACGCCGCGTCAGGCCGAGCTCTATGCCCTGATGCCGGTGAAGGCGGCACCCGACACCTCGAAGTTCCTGCTGTCGCCGATGCCGGGCCTGCTGGCCTCGGTCGCGGTGAGCGAGGGGCAGGAGGTCAAGGCGGGCGAGACGCTCGCCGTCGTCGAGGCGATGAAGATGGAGAACGCGCTGAAGGCGGTGCAGGACGGCACGGTGAAGACGCTGCACGCCAAGGCCGGCGACAGCCTCAAGGTCGACCAGAAGATCATCGAGTTCGCCTGAGCGATGCTTCAGGCCCGCCTCGTCATCAGCGGCCGGGTCCAGGGCGTGGGCTATCGCGACTGGGCGATCGAGACCGGCCGGCGCCTCGGCCTCGCCGGCTGGGTGCGCAACCGCCGCGACGGCGCCGTCGAAGCGCTGATCGTCGGCGAGGAAGGGGCAGTCGGCCAGATGATCGAAGCCTGCCGCCGCGGTCCTTCACTGGCCCACGTCGAGGAGATCGACGTCGACCCCGTCGACCTCGACATCCTGCCCGA
>DASXQC010000249.1:0-3205 GCA_036493235.1 Reyranella sp. | reverse complement strand
GGCCCTCCTTCTTCATGCAGTCCATCGCGTCCTGCAGCTGGTTACGCAGCTTCACGTTGTCCTTGCGGGTCGGTGCCGCCCAGTGCGCGCGCGTCTCCTTGAGCTCGAGGTCGGCGACGAACTGCGGCGTCTGCTGGGCGGTGTAGACGATCACGGTGTTGCCCCCGAGCGTGGCGTAGGCGCGGCCGGAGAGCACAGCCTGCGTGGCGTCGGGCTGCGTGTCGTAGGCCTGGACGTCGAAGCCGATTTCCTTGGCCTTCTGCTGGCTCAGCGTCTCGTACGGCGTGCCCTTGTTGACCGACACCGCCTTGCCCTTGAGGTCTTCCCAACCCTTGATCGGCGGCGTGCCTTTCTTGATGCCGAACTGGAAGGCGGTCCACAGGTAGCCCGACGTAAACAGCATCTGCTCGGCGCGTTCCTTGGTCACCGTCGTCGGCGCGGCGATGAAGTCGTAGCGGCCCGATTGCATGCCGGGGATCAGCGTCGAGAAGCTCACCGAGTCGATGGTGATGTCGCGATGCATCCGCTTGGCGACTTCATTGAACAGGTCGATCTGGAAACCCTGTGTGCCGCCGCCGGGCTTCGGAAAGGCGTGCGGCGCGAAGGTGCCGTCGACACCGGTGCGCAAGGGCGGCAGCTTGTCCTGCGCCAGTGCGGGCGACGCGCACAGCAGAATGGCCGCAGCCAGGGCCGCGAAACGGTGTTTCATCTGTCTTTTCTCCCTCATCGATCCCCTGCCGCGGACGTTAGATCAGCAGTTGTTGAATAGCAATTTAGAGGCCATGTTTGCGGCCATGGAACGCATCCTCGTCATCAATCCCAACTCGACGCAGGCCGTTACGGACGGAATCGATCGCGCGATGGAGCCGCTGCGCATGTCGGGCGGTCCGGCGATCGAGTGCGTGACCCTGAAGGAAGGCCCTCCGGGCATCGAGACGCAGGCCCATGTCGAGAGCGTCGTGGCGCCGATCAGCGCCGCCGTGAGGAGCCGCGACAACGACTGCTCGGCTTTCGTGATCGCCTGCTACTCCGATCCCGGTCTGCATGCAGCGCGCGAAGTCACGACCAAGCCGGTGCTGGGCATCGCCGAGTGCGGCATCCTGACCGCGATGACACTCGGCCAGCGCTTCGGCGTGATCTCGATCCTGAAGAAGTCGATCCCGCGCCATCTGCGCTATGTCGGCCAGATGGGCGTCGCCAACCGGATGGCAGGTGACCGCGCGATCGGGCTGGGTGTCGTCGAGCTTTCCGACGAGGCGCGCACGTTCAGTCGCATGGCCGAGGTCGCCGCCGAATTGCGCGACGAGGACGGCGCCGACGTGCTGGTCATGGGCTGCGCCGGCATGGCGCGCTATCGCGACCGCCTGCAGCGTCATGTCGGCCTGCCGGTCGTCGAACCCAGCCAGGCCGCCGTGTCGATGGCGATCGGCCGCAGCCGCCTGCATTGGTAGCTCATGTCGGCGCGCGCCGGCGCAGGTTGAGGTGGTCGATCCCCTCGCCGGCCGGCCGCAACGGCGCGCGTCCTTCCAGCACTGCCGCGATGTCCTCGAGGCAGGCGTAACCGAGCGCCAGACGCGTCTCGCGCGTGGCGCTGTTGATGTGCGGCGTCAGAAAGACGTTATCGAGCTCGGCCAAACGCGGATTGAAGTTGGGTTCCTGCTCGAACACGTCGAGGCCCGCGCCGCCGAGATGGCCGGACTCCAGCAGCTCGATCAGCGCTGTTTCGTCGATCAGCCCGCCACGCGCGCTGTTCACGACGATCGCGCCGCGCGGCAGCAGCGACAGCGTCTCGCGATCGAGGATGTGCCGCGTCGAGACGTTGAGCGGCGTATGCAGGCTGACGAAGTCGCAGCGCGGCAGCATCTCCCGGAGGTCTGCATGGAACGCCGCGCCATGCTCGATCTGATCGGCGGCGCGGCGCCGGTCGTGATAGGCGATGCGCATGCCGAAGCCGCGGGCGCGATGGGCGAAGGCGCGACCGATCCGGCCGAAGCCGATCACGCCCATGGTCTTGCCCCAGATGCGCGTGCCCAGCCCCTCGCCCATGGTCCGCGTCTGCCACGTCCGCTCGCGCATGGTGCGGGCATGCCGGCCGAAGCCGCGCGCCGCACCGATCACCAGCCCGAAGGCCAGGTCGGCGACGCAGCCAGTGGCGATATCCGGCGCGTAGGTGAGGATCAGCCCGCGGGCACGCGCGGCCGCGATGTCGGCATGGTCGAGGAAGCTGCTGGCCGACGCCGCCACCTTCACGCTGTCGGGCAGCGCGGTGATGAAATCGGCATCGAACTTGAAGGTCGAGGTGAAGAAGATCGCATCGGCCTTGTGCGCCTTCACCAGGCCCAGCGCCTCGTCGGCCGGCAGCTGGCGATCTTCGTAGGCCACCTCGAACATCTCGCGCGCCCGCTCGACCACCGGCATGTAGGCACGGCGGATGAAGGCCAGCCGTGGCTTCATCTCACTCGACCACGATCTTCGCCTTGGCGGCGACGCCCTTCCACAGCGTGATGCTCTTCTCGATCAGCGTCGTGAGTTGCTCGGGCGTGCCCGCCGCGGGAGTCATGCTGAGTCCCGCCAGGCGCTGCACGACGTCGGGCTCGGCGAGGATCTCCTTCAGCGCGTCGTCGAGCGACGACACGATGGTCTTGTCGAGCCCGGCCGGTCCGAACAGCGCGGTCCAGGGCTGCAGGTCGAAGTCGGGATAGCCCGCCTCGGCCATGGTCGGCACGTCGGGCAGCACGGCGATGCGATGGCGGCTCGGCACGGCCAGCGCGCGCAGCTTGACGGCCTGGATCAGCGGGATCGCGACGTTGGAACTGACGAACGCAACGCCGACCACGCCGGCCGTGAGATCGGCCGCGACCGGCGCGTCGCCACGGTACGGCACGTGGACGATGTCGATGCCGGCCATGCCCTTGAACCACTCCGTGCCGACATGGTTCATCGCGCCGACGCCCGCGGTGCCGTAGCTCAGCTTGCCGGGATTGGCTTTGGCGTAGGCAACGAATTCCTTGACCGTCCTGAACGGCAGCGCCGGGTTGGCGCACAGGATGAGATCGAAATAGACGACCAGCGAGATCGGCGTCAGGTCGTGCAGCGTGTCGAACGCCGGCTGCTTCATCACCGCCTGGTAGATCGTGACGCCGGCGCTGGCGTGCAGCAGCAGGGTGTAGCCGTCGGGCGGCGACGCCATCACCGACTGCACGCC
>DASXQC010000248.1:0-5592 GCA_036493235.1 Reyranella sp. | reverse complement strand
CGCCACTCTGTGGCGCGTCTTCTCATGGTCTTCTGCCGAAAAGAGCATGACGCGCCACGGAGTGGCGCGCCCCCGGCGAAAGAGTCAGGCCGGCGCGATCGGCCGCTCGGGATCGACCAGGAACGCCCAGGCAATCGCGCCGACCACGAGGATCGCCGCGGAAATGATGAACGGCAGGACCCAGTGGTTGCCTTGGGCGAGGACGCCGAACACGAAGGGCGAGATGGCGCCGGCGATGTTGGCCGACATGTTCATGATTCCCGACAGGGTGCCGGCGTGCGCGCCCGCGACGTCGCTCGGCACCGACCACCAGGGCCCGGTCATCAGTTCCATGAAGAACAGCGACAGGGCCAGGCACATCACCGAGGCGTAGGGATTGCTGACCAGCGCCGCCGGCACGAGCGCGGCCGCTGCCAGAAGGTATGCCGGAATGACCACTGCCTTTCGCGCCAGGCCCAGTCGGTTGGTCCGCTTGACGATCGCATCGGAGAGCAGCCCGCCCACTACGTCGCCCACCATGCCGGCGACCAGGGGCAGGCTGGCGAAAATCCCCATCTGCTTCATCGAGAAGCCATGGTGCGAGACGAGATAGGTCGGCAGCCAAGTCGTATAGAAAAAGATGCAATAGGTGTAGGCGGCCGATCCGATGATGAGGCCCCAGCTCGTGCGCGACGTCAGGAGTGCGCGCCAGGGCGTGGGCGCGCCGCCCTTCATGCTCGCCGTCGCGCCGTGGGTGGCGAGCGCAAGCTCGACTGGCGTGATCCGCGGGTGATCTTCCGGCCGGTCGCGATACAGCACCCAGAAGCCCAGCGCCCAGACCAGGCCGAGCGCGCCGAACAGGATGAACACGCCGCGCCAGCCATACACAGCGGCGACGGAAACGGTGACGAGCGGCACGACGGCCGTCGCGAAGCGGCCAAAGAGATGGGGTGCGCCCTGCACGAAGGCCCGTTCGTTACGGCCGAACCACGGCACCAGCGCGCGCGTGCCGCCGGGGAAGGCGCCGCTCTCGAACAGGCCGGTCACGAAGCGCACGACGACGAGGCCGACGAACCCGCCTGCTGCCGTGGTCAGCAGCGTCGCCAGCGACCACAGCGAGACGCAGGCCGTGAGCGTGCGTCGTGGCCCGATGCGGTCGGTAAGCCATCCGGCCGGTATCTGCCCGATGGCGGCGGCGAGCACGAAGGCGCTGAAGATCGCGCCCATGCTGGTCTTGTCGATCTTGAACTCGGCCGAGATCAACGGCGCGGTCGCGGAGATCACCGCCTTGTCCAGGAAGGTGATGAAGAACATCGCCGAGATCAGCGAGAGGATCGTCCAACGCAGCCGATTCAGCCGGAAATGGTAAAGGGTGGCGCCGGCGGTGGCGGGTCGGCCCCCGGCTTCCGTGTTCGCGGACATGACCGTTCTCCCTGCTCTTTCGGCACACACTTCTCGATGCCGTTGATTGCGGAGATTGTGAAGCAGGGAGCTATGAAGACAAATTTCTTCTTGTTCTCAAACGATTTCCAGAAGCTATCGGAGCGCGGGCGCTACGCGGAGCACGCGTCAGGGTGCTCTCGGCTTCGGCGCGCAGAACCGTGGCGAGACGTGCCGCCGCCGCCGGCAGATATCCGCTCGCATCCCTCAGCAGGCCGAAATGCCGCGACATGACGAGATCCGGACAATCGATTTCGACCAGCGTCGCCGTCGGATCGCCGGAAAGATCGCGCCGGGAGAGGAAGGTCAGGAGATCGGTGCGCGCCAATACCCGGCGCAACAGGGTCTTGGCGCTGACCTCCACCTGAACAACAGGCTCGGGCAGCGCATGCGAGGCAAGGACCCCGCGCAGCCAGAGCGTGGACGCGAGCGCGTCGGGCGGCAGCATCCAGCGAAAATCCGACAACCGCGCCAGCGCGACCTTGCGCCGGTGCGCCAGCGGATGACCGGGGCGAGCCGCGACGACCAGGACATCCTCGGCCAGGCTCTCGACGGCAAATTCGGGAGCGTCCGCCGCCGTGATCGGTGCCACGACCAGATCGAGCGTACCCCCGCGCAAGCCCTTGCGCAGGGCATCGCCCAGTCCGATCGAAACGGAGAACGTCAGTCTCGGCGCCTCCTCGAGCATGCGACTGAAGACTCCGGGGAGAAGCCAGTCGGCCATCGTCGGGCTGCTGCCGAGGCGAACGTGACCGCTCTCGCCGCGCGCCGTCTCCGCGGCATCGCGTAAAGCCTCCTGCAGGCCTTGGGACAAACGGCGCGCATGGGCGAGCAGGGTTTCCCCCGCCGACGTCAGACGAATGCCGCGGCCGGCGCGATGGAACAGCCGGGCGCCGACTTCGCGTTCGAGCCGGGCGATCGACTTGCTCAGGGCAGGCTGGCTGCGACCGACCCGATCGGCGGCACGATGCAGCTGCCCGAGCTCGGCGGCCGCGATGAAGTAGCGGAGATCGCGCACATCCACAGCGATCACTTCCTGTCATCAATCAAGAACCAAAAGAGATTTGAGTTCATCTTTGGGGTTGTCAACATGGGGGCCCAGGAGGTGCTCGATGGCTGATGGCGCGACGCAGGCGGATGTCCTGCTTGGACAAGGCGACTGGACCTATCGGCCCTTGTTGAATTGGGGCGAGTTGCCGCCGGAGATCGAGCTCGGCGACGTGGCCGCGGTCGCTGTTGACCGGAAAGACCGCGTGTTCCTGTTCAACCGCGGCTCGCACCCCATGATCATCCTCGATCGCGACGGCCGCTTCCTCGACAGCTGGGGGCAAGGGCTCTTCAGCAACCCGCACGGCCTGCATATCGGGCCGGACGACGCCCTCTACTGCACCGACGACGGCGACCACACCGTCCGCAAATGCACGATGGAAGGCCGCGTCCTGCTGACCATCGGCACGCCGAAGTCACCCGCTCCCTTCATGAGCGGCCACGCCTTCTGCCGATGCTGCCATACGGCGCTGTCGCCCGAGGGCAACATCTATGTGGCCGACGGATACGGCAACGCCCGCATCCATGTCTTCTCGCCGGACGGCAAGCCGTTGTTCGGCTGGGGCGAGCCGGGCACCGGTCCGGGCGAGTTCAACCTGCCGCACAACATCTGTTGCGACGATGATGGCTGGATCTACGTCGCCGATCGCGAGAATCATCGCCTGCAGGTCTTCGACCGTCGCGGTCGCTACGAGACGCAAATCACCAACCTGCACCGCGCCAGCGCGCTGGCGATCGTGGGCCGTACCTGCCCGATATGCCTCGTGGGCGAGATCGGTCCCTATATGTCGGTCAACAGGCGGACGCCCAATCTCGGTCCCCGCATCAGCGTCATGACGCACGATGGCAAGCTCCTGGCGCGGCTCGGCGTGACGCCGGCCGCAGGGCAGGGGCCGGGGCAGTTCTATTCACCCCACGGCATCGCCATCGACAGCCGCGGCGATCTCTATGTCGGCGAGGTCAGCTCGCGGGCCTGGCCCTCGCTGTTCCCCGGCGAGCCGGCACCCAACCCTTTGCGGCGCATGCAGAAGCTCGTCCGCGTCGCTGCTTCGTCCTGAGTTCGCCCTAGCCCAGCGTGCCGGCCTTCCTGAGCGCCTCGATCTCGGCTTCGCTATAGGCGAGCTCGCGCAGGATCTCTTCGGAATTCTCGCCGACCGCGGACGGCTTGCCGGATGTCCGCGGCGTGGCGAAGCCGAGGCGGATCGGGTTGTTCACCGTGCGCGGCACCTCGGGGTTCGTCGTCTCGGCGAAGATGCCGGCGTGTCGGGCCTGCTCGTCGTCGACCACGTCGGCCACCCGGCCGATCACGCCGAACGGGATGCCGGTCTTGGAGAGAAGCTGCTCCCATTCGGCGTAGGTCTTGGACGCGAAGATCGGCGCTAACAGGGCATGCAGCTCGAACGCGCGGCGCCGGCGCTCCTCGCGATCGGTGAAGCGCGGGTCGGTCGCGAGCTCGGGCTGGCTGATGATGTCACAGAAGGTCGGCCACAGCCGGTCGTCGCGCACCATCAGCAGCTGCAGCCACCGGTCGTCCTGGGTGCGATAGAGATTGGTGAGCGCGTTCTTCGGCTTGTGCGGCGGCTCGCGCGTCACCAGCTTGCCGCCGATCGCGGCGCCGGCGAGCGTCGTGCCGTTGGCCCACGCGCCGTTGGCATAGAGCGACGTGCCGACCCAGCAGCCTTCGCCGGTCTGGTCGCGATGGCGCAAGCCGAGCAGGATCGCGGCCACCAGGGTCATCGCCGTGGCGCGATCGCCTTGCGCCGGCAGAGAGATGCCGGGCGCGCCGCCTTCGTAGCGCGCGGCGTCGAGGATGCCGGAGCGGCCGAAATAGGCCGTCACGTCGAAGCCCGGCCGGTCGCGGTCGGGGCCAGTCTCGCCGTAGCCGGTGAGCGAGCAGTAGACGAGCTTCGGATTGATCGCCTGCATGTCCTCGAAGCGCAGCCGCAGCCGCTCGCGCGCCGGCGGCGGGAAGTTCACGATCATGATGTCGGCGCGCTCGACCAGCTTCTCGAGCACGGGCCGCGCTTCCGGCTTCTTGAGATCGATCGCCAGCGAGCGCTTCAGCCGGCCGTCGAGCTGCAAGGGGAAGTTGCTCTCGCTCCTCGGGTAGGTCGCGGCGCGCTTGTAGTTGTGGCGGTGCGGATCGCCTTCGCCCGGCGCCTCGATCTTGATCACGTCGGCGCCGTAATCGGCCAGCGCCACCGCTGCGGCGGGCGCGGCGATGAAGGTGCTGATGTCGAGGACCAGCAGTCCCGAGAGCGGCAAGGGGCTCATTTGACGGCACCGGTCGATTTCAGGGCTGCGATCTCGCGTGCCTGGAGCCCGACCTCGCGCAGGATCTCGTCGCTGTGCTGGCCGAGCTTCGGCGCGGGGTGGGCGGCGCGCTGCTCGGCGAAGCCGAGGCGGATCGGATTGCTCAAGGTGCGCGGCAGGTCGGGAATCTCTGTCTCGACAACGGCGCCGCAGGCCACGGCCTGCTCGTCGTGCGGCACGTCCTGCGGCCGGCTGATCACGCCGAAGGTGATGCCGCCTGCCGACAAAGCCTTGAGCCAATAGGTGTAGGTGTTGCTCTCGAATGCCTTGCTCATGATCCCAGCCAGATCGGCCGAGTGCTTGCGCCGCTCGACCGTCCCGGCGAAGCGCGGGTCGGTTAGCAGCTCGGGATGGCCGAGCGCCGTGGCGAGCGGCGGCCACATCTTGTCCTCGGCGACGATGGTGAGCTGCAGCCAGCGGTCGTCCGAGGTGCGGTAGATGTTGCCCAGCGCCGAGCGCGGCCGGTCGGGTGGCGGGCGATGCGGCAGGTAGGCGTTCGCGAGGGCGGCCTGGGCGATCACGCCGCACGACCACAGGCCGTTGCCCAGCAGCGACGTGCCGACCCACGAGCCCTCGCCGGTCTTCATGCGATGCATCAGCGCCATCAGGATCGAGGAGACCAGCGTCATCGCCGTTGCGCGATCGCCCTGTGCAGGGCCCGGCACGCCCGGTGGTCCGCCTTCGTAGCGCTGCGCATCGAGCAGGCCGGAGCGTGCAAAGTAGGCCGTGGCGTCGAAGCCTGGCCGGTCGCGGTCGGGGCCGGTCTCGCCGTAGCCGGTGAGCGAGGCGTAGATCAGCTTCGGATTGACCGGT
>DASXQC010000247.1:0-5865 GCA_036493235.1 Reyranella sp. | reverse complement strand
GTCACCGATCTCAAGACCATCGAGGACTGGATCCTCGAGCGCCGCTTCAAGGCGATTCCCGGCGTGATCGACGTCACCGGCTGGGGCGGCAAGACCAAGACCTACGACATCACCATCGATCTCGACCGGCTGCTGGCCTACGGGCTGACGCTCAAGCAGGTGCTCGACGGGCTGAACAACGCCAACATCAATGTCGGCGCCAACACGGTGAATATCGGCCCGCAGTCGGCGATCGTGCGCTCGGTCGGCCAGATCCGCTCGATGGACGACATCCGCAATACCATGCTGACCACGCGCGACGGCGCGCCGATCCTGGTGTCGGACGTGGCGACCGTGACGGTCGGCAACCAGCCGCGGCTCGGCATCGCCGGCCAGAACGACGACAACGACATCGTCCAGGGCATCGTGCTGATGCGACGCGGCGCGGAGACCCTGCCGACATTGCAGGGCGTGCTGGCCGAGGTCGACCGCATCAACAACAGCAACATCCTGCCGCCCGGCGTGCGGATCGTGCGGATCTACGACCGCAGTTCCCTGGTCGACATCACCACTCACACGGTGCTGCACAACATGGTGATGGGCGTCTCGCTCATCTTCTTCATCCAGTGGCTGTTCCTCGGCAATTTGCGCAGCGCCCTGATCGTGTCGGCCACGATCCCGTTCGCGCTGCTGTTCGCCGTGGTGATCCTGGTGCTGTCGGGCGAGTCCGCGAACCTGCTGTCGATGGGCGCGATCGACTTCGGCATCATCGTCGACGCGACCGTCATCATGGTCGAGAACATCTTCCGCCACCTGTCGCACCGCAACCCGCGCATCGACAAGGTGCAGACGATCTACCTCGCCTCGACCGAGGTGACGAAGGCGATCTTCTTCTCGGCGACCATCATCATCGCGGGCTTCCTGCCGCTGTTCACGCTGTCGGGCGTCGAGGGCCACATCTTCGGCCCGATGGCCCGCACCTACGCCTACGCCCTGTCCGGCGGCCTGCTCGCCACCTTCACCGTCTCGCCGGCGCTGTCGGCCCTGCTGCTGCCGGAACGGATCGCGCACACCGAAACCAGGCTGGTCCGCGCGATCAGCGGCGTCTACGGCCGGGTGCGCGACTTCGTGCTGCCGCGCCGTGCGATGACCGCGCTTGCGGGCCTCGGAATCGTGGTGGTCGCGATCGTAGCCGGCAACTCGATCGGCCTGGAGTTCCTGCCCGCGCTCGAGGAAGGCAACATGTGGATCCGCGCCACCATGCCGGCGTCGATCTCGCTCGAATCGGGCAACGACTACGTCAACCGAATGCGCAAGCTGATCAAGGGCTTCCCCGAGGCCGAGACGGTGATCTCCCAGCACGGTCGGCCCGACGACGGCACCGATTCGACCGGCTTCTTCAATGCCGAGTTCTTCGTGCCGCTGAAGCCGTTCGACAAGTGGCGCAAGGGCCTCGACAAGGAGCACCTGATCGGCGACATGAACGACGCGCTGCAGAAGGCCTTCCCCGGCGTCGAGTTCACCTTCTCGCAGTACATCCAGGACAACGTCCAGGAGGCGGCGTCGGGCGTGAAGGGCGAGAACTCGGTCAAGGTGTTCGGCAACGACCTCGAGACGCTGGCCAAGGTCGCCGAGGACATCAAGAACGCCATCGCCACCGTGCCCGGCATCACCGACCTCGCGGTCTCCGCCTCGCTCGGCCAGCCCACCATCCGCATCGACATCGACCGCAACCGAGCCGCCCGCTACAACCTCGCCCCCGGCGACATCAACGCCACGGTGCAGGCGGCGATCGGCGGCCAGGCCGCCGGCGACCTCTACGAGAACGGCAGCGACCGCCACTTCCCGATGGTCGTGCGCCTGGCGCCGCGCTACCGCGAGAACCTCGAGGCGATCAAGCGCATCCCGATCGGCGTGCAGACCGACAAGGGCGTGACCCAGGTGCCGCTCTCCGAGGTCGCCAACGTCAATCTCGTTTCCGGTGCCTTCTACATCTACCGCGAGGCGCAGGAGCGCTACGTCCCGGTCAAGTTCTCGGTGCGCGGCCGCGACCTCGGCAGCGCCGTGCTCGAGGCCCAGCAGCGCGTCGCCGACCAGGTCAAGATCCCCGGCGGCTACCGCGTCGAATGGGTCGGCGAGTTCGGCAACCTCAAGAGTGCGCTGCAGCGGCTTGCCGTCGCCGTGCCGATCGCCATCGCGCTGATCCTGCTGCTGCTCTACGTCAGCTTCGGCAGCCTGCGCGACACGCTGCTGGCCGGCAGCGCCATCCCGATGGCCTTGACCGGCGGCGTGCTCTCGCTGTTCATCCTCGGCATGCCCTTCAGCATCTCCGCCGCGATCGGCTTCGTCGCCCTGTTCGGTATCGCCGCCATGAACGGCATCATGGTGCTCTCCTGCTTCAACCGCCTGGTCGAGGGTGGCATGGAGCGCGAGCAGGCGCTGCGTGAGACTTGCGTGCTGCAGATGCGGCCGGTGCTGATGACCTGCGTCGCCGCCTGCGTCGGCCTCCTGCCTGCCGCCTTCTCGACCGCGATCGGCAGCCAGGTGCAGCGGCCGCTCGCCGTGGTGATCGTCGGCGGCACCATGCTCGCCCCGTTCCTGTTCCTGACCGTGCTGCCGTCGCTGATCGGCCTGTTCTCGCGCCGTCATGCGCCCGAGCCGATGCCGACCGGCGTCGTGGCGGAGTTGCCGTGATGCGTCCCCTTCTCGCGCTCGCCGCTTTCGGCTTGGCAGCCGGCTGCACCATGGGCCCCAACTTCCAGCCGCCCAACCCGCCCAAGGCCCAGTCCTTCCTGCCCGACCAGCCGCCGGAATTCGTCGCCGGCGGGATCAACGGCGGCGAAGCGCAGCGCATCGTCGACGGCCTGGATATTCCCGGCCAGTGGTGGCAGGTCTTCCAATCGCCGCAGATCAACAGCCTGATCGAAACGGCATTGCGCGCCAATCCCGACATCCAGGCGGCCTCGGCCGGGCTGCGCGTTGCACAGGAAGCCGCCCGCGCGCAGCGCGCCACCCTGTTCCCGACCGTACAGGCGGGCTTCGGCGCGTCGGCCAACCAGGTGCCGACCGTGCTGTCGGCGCCGACCGCCGACAACAACTACAGCTACAGCCTGTACACGCTCGGCCTGACGCTCAGCTACAACCTCGACCTGTGGGGCGCCAACCGCCGGCAGATCGAATCGCTCGACGCGTTGGCCGAGGCGCAGTGCTTCCAGCTCGAGGGCGCCTACCTCTCGCTCGCCTCCAACGTCGTGGCGGCGGCGATCCTCGAGGCCTCGCTGCGCGCCCAGGTCGAAGCGACCCAGCGCATCGTCGCCGCCCAACGCGACACGCTCGACATCCTGAACCGCCAGCTCGGCCTCGGCGCCGTGAACGGCTCCGACGTCGCCGCCCAGCAGGCCGCACTCGCCCAGATCGAGGCGACCCTGCCGCCGCTGCAGAAGGCGCTGGCGCAGCAGCGCAACCTGCTCGCCACCCTGACCGGCCGGTTTCCCGACCAGTCGCTCGCCGAGCAGTTCAAGCTCGCGGACCTGAAGCTGCCGCAGGACCTGCCGCTCAGCCTGCCGTCGGAGCTGGTCCAGCAGCGACCGGACGTGCGCGCGGCCGAGGCGAATCTCCATTCGTCGTCGGCTCTGGTCGGCGTGGCGATCGCCAACCAGTTCCCCAACGTCACGCTGAACGCCAGCATCGGCACGCAGGCGCTGACGCTCGGCACGCTGTTCGGGCCGACGCTCGCCTCGTCGGTCGCCGGCGTGAACGTGCTGCAGACCGTCCTCGACGGCGGCGCGCTGGCCGCCCGGAAGCGCCAGGCGCAGGCGGCGCTGGAGCAGGCCGACGCGCAGTACCGCTCGACCGTGCTGCAGGCCTTTCGCAATGTCGCCGACACGCTGCGCGCGCTGGAGTTCGACGCCCTCACGCTGAAGGCCTCCGTTGCCGCCGAGCAGGCGACCGCGACCAGCCTGCAGATCGCCCGCCGCCGCCTCGAGCTCGGCGACGCGACCTACATCTTCGTGCTGACCGCCGAACTCGCCTATCAGCAGGCCGCACTCCTCCGTGTGCAGGCACAGGCGGCGCGCTACACTGACACGGCCGCTTTGTTCCAGGCGCTGGGCGGCGGCTGGTGGAATCGCGATGCCATCGCCCGAGACCCGGCTGCCCGCCTGCGCTGCCGTCCGCCGACCTCCGGTCCCGGCACCAGGCCGACTCCGGTCGCCGCGCGCTAACGCGGACTGCCATCGACTGCCAGCCGGCGTGGCAGCGGTTCGATGCAGCAGGGCCGGCGTTTTACGCACGTCCTGCCACTCTGCCCGGAGGGGCTCTCTCCCATCGCCAAAGTACCCCCGTCCCAAACCGTCCCAGGGTGTGCGACAGGTCCGATGCCGGTGGCATCGGCATCGGAGGGCTGTGAGTCGCGGAATTCCCGACACCCTCTCCCCGCCATATGCATTTTTGTTGGGAGAGGCGGCGGGCGCTGAGCAACGTGTTTTGGCAATACAAAGCAAGCATCATCACGCCCGCCACACTGCACCATCCGCGCGCGAGACACCTATTACGGGCAATGGCCTCGAAAATTCGATCGCGGATTCAGGCGTCGCTGATGGGTCCATTGCCCAAAGCGCCTTCATTCTACGCCAGCTTATCCACAGCCTTGGCGTCGCTTCGACGAAGCAGCGTCTCTCTCGGCACTCACCATCGGCGCATCACGAAGAATTTGTACTTCCAGTCGGCAGCGGTGAGGGTAGCCGCCGATAGCCACCATGTTTCTCATTAAATCGAAAAGCTTCACCGACTACCTAAACAAGAATCCAGAGACCGGCATGGGCTATTGGATCGTCACTGCACATCTGAAGGACGGTCGGGTTTACCGGCAAGTTTTGATTGAAGGCGGATACGTTACGAGAGTGCGAGGTGAAGTAGGCGTTCCGTTCTCGGAAGAGGATGTCGACCACTTTGCCATTACGCACGCCAAGTGGAAGGAATAGTGCCCGCCGTCTGCACGCCGGCGTATCGCAGAGATGATGCAAACGCAGCAGTAGTGCTGCAGCACGAAGTATGTATTAGCTCACGACCCGGAAGGAGCCCGAAGGGTCGTCGATGCAGGGAGTCGTGGGGGCAGCGCTTCACCAGCGTGTGCTGGTGATCATTCTCAGTCTCGCGCTGATCGTCGGCGGGCTGTTTGCTTACAAGAAGCTGAACATCGAGGCGTACCCCGATCCGGTGCCGCCGCTGGTCGACATCGTCACCCAGAACTTCGGCCAGTCGTCGGAGGAGATCGAGCGCTACATCTCCATCCCGATCGAGGTGCAGATGTCGGGACTGCCCTATGTCACTTCGGTGCGGTCGATCTCGCTAACCGGCCTCAGCGACGTGAAGGTACAGTTCACCTACGACATCAGCTACCGCGAGGCCTCGCAGCTGGTCATCAACCGGCTGAACCAGCTCGGGCCATTGCCCAACGGCGCGCAGCCCTTCCTCTCGCCGACCAGCCCGATCGGCGAGATCTACCGCTATCGCGTGGTCGGGCCGCCCGGCTACACGGTCACCGACCTCAAGACCATCCAGGACTGGATTCTCGAGCGCCGCTTCAAGGCGATCCCCGGCGTGGTCGACGTGACACCATGGGGCGGCAAGTCCAAGGCCTACGACATCACCGTCGATCTCGACCGGCTGCTGGCCTATGGGCTGACCCTGAAGCAGGTGATCGACGCGCTGAACGGCGCCAACGTCAATGTCGGCGCCAACACGGTGAACATCGGCCCGCAATCGGCGGTGATCCGCTCGGTCGGCCAGATCCGCTCGATGGACGACATCCGCCACACCATGCTGGTGATGCGCGACGGCGCGCCGGTGCTGGTGGGCGACGTCGCCGCCATCACGGTGGGCTAC
>DASXQC010000246.1:0-1607 GCA_036493235.1 Reyranella sp. | reverse complement strand
TGCCGGTCGCGCTGGCCGCCGACTGGCTGACCTCGACCTGGGACCAGAATGCAGCTTCGAACGTCACCGCGCCGGCCGAGGCGGTGGTCGAGCAGGTGTGCGGCGAATGGGCCAAGGAGATGTTCGGCCTGCCGAAGTCGGCGTCCTTCGCCTTCGTCACCGGCTGCCAGATGGCGCACACCACGGCGCTCGCGTCGGCCCGCCACAAGCTGCTGCGCGACCGCGGCTGGGACGTCGAGGCCAGGGGCCTGTCGGGCGCGCCGCCGCTGCGCATCCTGACCACCGCGAACCGCCACGAATCGATCCTGCGCTCGGCCCGGCTGCTCGGCGTCGGCACCGATGCCATCGTCTACGTGCAGGCCGACAATTCGGGTCGCGTGGAGATGCGCGCGCTGGAGCAGGCGCTACGCGACGGCGCGGGAGCGCCCACAGTCGTTTGCCTGCAGGCGGGCGACCTCAACACCGGCATGTTCGATCCGTTCGAACCGACCTGCCGTCTCGCCCACGCCGCCAAGGCCTGGGTGCATGTCGACGGCGCCTTCGGCCTGTGGGCCGCGGTGAGCGAACGGCATCGTCCTCTGCTGACGGGCGTCGAGCAGGCCGACTCCTGGGCGACCGACGGGCACAAGTGGCTCAACCTGCCGTTCGACTCAGGGCTGGTGTTCGTGGCCGATGCGGCGGCCCACCGCGCCTCGTTCGCGCAGGACACGAGCTACTCCGTGCCGACCGAGCAGCTGCGCAATCAGAAGGACTGGAACCCCGAATGGTCGCGCCGCGGCCGCGGCTTCCCGTTCTACGCCGCGGTGCGCGCGCTCGGCCGCAAGGGCATCGGCGAGATGGTCGACCGCTGCTGCCGGCACGCCGAGCGCCTGGTCCGGGAGATCGGCGCACTCGACGGCGCCGAGATCCTCGCGGCGCCCGTCATCAACCAGGGCCTGGTGCGATTCCTCGCGAAGGACGGCAACCACGACCGCTTCACCGATCAGGTCATCCATCGCATCCAGGCCGACGGCGTTGCGTGGTTCGGCGGTGTCACGTGGTGCGGTCAGCGGGCGATGCGCATCTCGGTGTGCAACTGGCTGACCTCGGATGACGACATTGACCGCACCGTCGCGAGCGTACGGCGCGCGCTGGCGGGCTAACGCCCCGTCCACTTCGGCGGGCGCTTTTCCAAAAAGGCGCTCATGCCTTCGCGGAAATCGGCGCTGCCGTAGGTTCGGCGGATCAGATCCTCGATGTCCTCGTCGGCGGTCTTCGCCTGCAGGCGGCGCATCGCCTCCTTGGTGGTCTGCAGCGTGATCGGCGCGTGGCCGGCCAGCGTCTCGGCGAGCTGCTGCGCGCGGGCGTGCAGCGCTGCGGTATCTGGCAGAACCTCCATCACCAGCCCCGCCTGCAAGGCCTTCTGCGCGTCGACCATCTTGGCCAGCAGCAGCATCTCCTTCACTGTCTGCGGCCCGACTAGCGCTGTCAGCCGCGCGTAGTTCGCCATCGACAGGCAGTTGCCGAGCGTGCGGGCGATCGGCACGCCGAACTGCGCATTGGCTGCGGCGATGCGGAAGTCGCAGGCGCCGGCGATGGCGATGCCGCCGCCGGTGCAGAAGCCTGAC
>DASXQC010000245.1:0-5603 GCA_036493235.1 Reyranella sp. | reverse complement strand
CGCACGCGGCACCCCCTTGGAAGAAGAGAGCTGCCGCCTCAAGCGGATCGAATCGATCTTCGCCTAGCTCATTGGACCGCGCGCATCCTGCGCGCTCATGATTGAGTGCGTTCACAGGCGCGTATGAGGGCGCAGTCCAATGACTTGACTAGAGGCCGGCGCGCTGCAGGGCAGCCTTCAGATCCGCGAGGTTGAACGGCTTCTGCAAAATCGGCGCGTCGCGGTAAGGCTCGGGCACGATGCGGCTGCCGTAGCCGGTGGCGAACAGGAGCGGCAGGCCGCGCGCGCGGACGGCGTCGGCGACCGGGAAGCTCTGCTGGCCGTTGAGGTTGATGTCGAGCAGGGCAAAGTCGAACGCAACCGTGCGCGCGAGCGTGACCGCCTGGTCGAGATGGGTGGAGAGCCCGGCGATCTCGTAGCCCAGCTCGCGCAGCATCTCCTCGATCAGCATGCCGACCAGCACCTCGTCTTCGACCACCAGAGCTCGCCGGTTGCTCACGCGGCGGAGCCCTCGTCGTGGATCGCCTCGATCGGCGCGTCGATGGTGCAGACGACGCCCTGCGGCTGCCAGTCGATGCGCACCTCGCCCTGCAGCTCGGCGGCGAGCCCGCGCTCGATCATGCGTGAGCCGAAGCCGCGATGCTCCGGCGGCGACACCGGCGGCCCGCCAGTCTCCTGCCAGCGCAGACGGAAGCGGCCGTGGTCGGTGGTCCACTGCACCGACACACGTCCGCGCTCGGTCGAGAGGGCGCCGTATTTGAGCGCATTCGTACTGAGCTCATGCAGGGCCATCGACAGGGCGACCGCGCTCTTGGGCCGCAGCCGGAGATCGTCGCCGGCGAAGCTTACCCGTTCGCGGGCGGTGCGCAGCGAGGTGCGGGCGACCGCGGCGAGGCTGGTGCTGTTCCATCTCTCGTCGGTCAGCAGGTTGTGCACCGCACTGAGGTTCAACAGCCGCTCCTCGAAGGCTGCGCGTGCATCGGGGCTGACGTCCTTCAAGGTCAGGGTCGCGATCGACTGCACGATCGCCAGCGTGTTCTTCACCCGGTGATTGAGCTCGTTCAGCAGCAGCTTGAGATGGTCCTCGTAGCGGTGCCGCTCGGTCACGTCGGCAGCGGCCGCCACGCCGCCTTGCAGATCGCCACTTTCGCTGCGCAAAGGTGCGGCGCGCATCAGGAGCATCCTCCGGTCGCCGTTGTCGAAGCGCACTTCGAGCAGCTCTTCCGGGACGGTCTCGCCGCGCGCGGCACGGTGCAGGGGCCTCTCTTCGGTTGGCAGTTCGATACCCTCGCGAAAAACTGTGAAACCCACCGGCCGGTTCAGCGCGCTGGAGAGGTCGAGCTCGCGCGGGATGCGCAAAAGATCGATGGCACGGCGATTTCCAATCACGTGACGCAACTCGCGGTCGGTCGTGAACCAGACCGCGGTAGGGATGGTCTCCAGCACCGCCTCGAGTTCGGCCGAGCGCTTGCGCAATGCGTCCCGAGCCTCTTCACGCTGCGTCTCCGCGTTGCGCCGGTCCGTCACATCGCGCACGAACACGCCGAGTCCGTCGCCGAGAGGGAACATGACATAGGAGACGTGGCGGCCGGTCAGCGACAGGGTCTCGCCCTTCAACGTCGCGCGCTCTGCCATGGCCTTGTGCAGGAGGCGGCCGCGCTCGGTGCTGCGGTCCTCCGCGAAGTGGTCCCACAGGCCGGTGCCGATCATCGTCTCGGCAGGCTGGCCGAAATGACGTTCCGCAGCCCTGTTGTAGAGGGTGATGCGCCAGTCCTTGTCGACCGCATAGAACGGCAGGCCGATGCCTTCCAGGATGGTGGCCAGCAGCGTCTCTGCGTCCGATTCGGAGGGCATGCGACGTACCTTAACGGCGTCTTTCGTTGACCGCCAAGGGCCAACGTCTATGCTGTCCGATAACAAACAAGGTCAGTCAGATAGGGAAGGAATCTACGACTATGCGTATCAGGCGTCGCCAAGTCCTGTCCGGCTCAGCCGCAGGCGCAGTCTCCTTGGCTACCGGCCTCGCCGCGCCGGCAATCGCGGCCAATGACCCGATCAAGATCGGCTACCTGCCGGCCCTCACCGGACCGAGCTCGTCGACCGGCGTCGGCATCAACCGCGGCGTGCAGCTCGGCATCGAAGCCATCAACAAGGCGGGCGGCGTGAACGGCCGGCAGCTCGAGCTGGTTGTCCGCGACACCCAGAGCGACCCGACAAAGGCGGTCAACGCCGTTTCAGAGCTCACGCAGCGCCAGAAGGTCTCGATGATCTTCGGGCCGGTCAATTCCGGCGAGGCGCTGGCGGCGACGCCGCTGATCGCACGCGACAAGGTGCCGATGCTGCATCCGTGCTGGGTCGACGAGCTGATCGACGTCAAGAAGTACCCGATGTCCTATCGCCAGGCGCCGACCAACACCCAGATTGGCGGCGGCGCCAACTACTACGTGGTCGACGTGCTGAAGGCCAAGAAGGTGGCGGTGATCAGCGACACCACCGGCTACGGCACCGCTTCGGTCAACACCTACGTGCCGATGCTCAAGACCAAGGGCGCCGACGTCGTCTATACCAACCACATCGACGCGGCGAACCCCGACCTCAAGCCGGAGATGCTGCGCATGCAGAGCGCCGGCGCCCAGGTGATCATGCCGTGGAGCGTCAATGCCGGCTTCCTGTCGCGCATCCTCAATACCCGCGGCGCGATGGGCTGGGACGTGCCGGTGGTCGGCCAGACGACACTCGGTTCGGGCCAGACCAAGGCGCTGCTCGAGAAGCCCGAGTACTGGAACAAGGTCTACTCGAACAACTTCCGCAAGTGCTGCTACGTCAACGGCAAGCTCGAGCCGAAGACGCAGGAATATCTCGATCGGCTGAAGGCGGCCAAGATCGAGTTCGCGGACACGCTGCTGTGGTGGGTGGCGCTGGGCTCCGACGCTGCCAATCTGATGGCCGATATCTTCAAGAATGCCGGCTCCAAGCCCGAGGACATCGTCAAGTACATGAACCAGGTGAAGGGCTGGCCGGGCGTCTACGGCACCGTCACCTGGACGCCGGAGCAGCACAACGGCTTTCCCGATTCGGAGGTCGTGATGTGCGAGGTGAACTCGCTTAAGGACGGCGCGTTCAACCTCGCGCCGGGCTACGCCAGCTAGCCCATGCTGCAATCGATCGTCTCCTACGGCCTCGCGGTGGGAGCGGTCTACGCACTGATCGGCATCACGTACAACGTGATGTACTCGGCATCCCGCGTGTTCAGCTTCACCGCGGGAATGCTGGGTATGCTGGGCGGTGTGCTGGGCGCGCTCTTCATCCAGAGGATGGGCATCAACCCGGTGCTGGGCTTCATCATGGTGCTCGCCTGCGGCGCCGTGCTGGGCGTGGTCACCGAGATCGTCACGGTGCGCCCGGTGCTGAAAAGCATCGAGCAGCATCTCTACGTGCTGTCGACGCTGGCCTTCGCACTGATGATCCAGCAGGTCACGGCCATCGAATGGGGGACCGAGGCGCAGCCCTTCCCGACGCTGTTCCCGCCGGCCGAAGGTTGGCTCGACCAGAAGTTCTGGCTGCCGCTGCTGGCTTGCGCCGTCACCATCGGCGGGCTGGAATTCCTCTACCGCAAGACCCTGATCGGCCGCGCCTTCCTCGCCATCGCCGAGGACAGCTATGCGGCGCGCGCGCTCGGCCTGCCCGAGACCTGGCTGCGGATCGCAAGCTTCGCGCTGGCCGGCATGATCGGCACGCTGGCGGGCTTCACCGGCGCGCAGATGCTGCTCGCCTACTTCGGCAACCAGTCGATCCTGAACTTCTACGGCTTCATCCCGGTGGCGTTGGGCGGAATGGGCTCCAACCGCGGCGCGGTGATCGGCGGGTTGGCGCTCGGCCTGTTCCAGCAGGCTGCGAATTTCCTGGTCGGCGGCATCTTCGCCGCGGTCGCGGTATTCGCCGTCTTCATCCTGGTGTTGCTGCTGCGGCCCGAGGGCATCGCGGGCGCATCGACGGCCAGGCGCGTGTGAAGGGCCGGGCATGACGGAGGCGGTCACTCCCATACGGACGCAGCGGGCGAGCGCGGGCTGGCTCGGCAAGCTCGAGGGAAAGCTGTCGTGGATCCTGCTCGGGCTGGCGGGTGTCGCCCTGCCGTTGCTCGACGATTCCTACATGGGCACGATCGCCACGCGCGCCTGCATCTACTGGGTGCTGGGCGCGGGCCTGAACCTCGTGGTCGGCTACGCGGGGCAGATCGCGATCGGCTGGGTGGCGATGCTGACGCTCGGCGCTTACACCACGGCGGCGCTGGCGGCCGGCCGCGTCGGGCCGGAATGGCATCCGTACTTCGCGCTGGTGGCGAGCGCGGGGATGGGGGCGGTGTTCGGTGTCGTCGTCGGCCTGCCGGCGCTCAGGCTGCGCACCTTCTACTTCGCCATGACGACGCTGGGCTTCGCCACCATCGTCACCCAGGTCGCGCTCGCCTGGAAGGACGTCACGGGTGGCGGCGTCGGCACGCCGGGCCCGGTGTTCCCGTGGCCGTTCGATCCCGGATGGGGTTTCTACTATTTCTGCTTCCTGCTCGCCGCGATCGCGACCTGGATCACCGCCAACATAGGCTCGAGTCGCTACGGCCGCGCCTTGGTGGCGATCCGCGATGCCGAGGTCGCGGCCGAAGCCTCGGGCATCGCCAAGCCCAAGCTGCTGGTGCTGATCTTCCTGCTGGCCGGTGCGTTAGGCGGCATCGCCGGCGGCCTGTTTGCCTCGCTGCAGTCCTACATCACGCCCGACGCCTTCACCTTCGAGATGTCGGTGCTGTTCTTCATCGGCATCCTGATCGGCGGCCGCGGCTCGATCCTCGGACCGGCACTCGGCACGCTGATCCTCACGGTGCTGCCGGAGATCGCCGCACCGCTGGTCCAGTGGTCGACCTTTCTCTACGCCGCGCTGCTGCTGGCGATCGTGCTGGTGATCCCCGGTGGCATCGCCGATCTGCTCGACTACAAGAACCGTCGGCCGCTCGATCAGCATCGCGAGATCGTGCCGCGGCCCGAGTTGCTCTCCCGTGTGCTGGGCGAGCAGCGGGCCAAGACGCTGATCGCGCTCAAGGGCATCCGGCTCCATTTCGGCGGCGTGAAGGCGATCGACGGACTCGACCTCGAGATTCATGGCGGCGAGGTGCACGGCCTGATCGGCCCGAACGGCAGCGGCAAGACCACGACGCTCAACGTCGTTTCCGGCTACTACCGGCCGCACGAGGGCAGCTTGAAGATCGACGGCAGCGACCTGCCGTTCGAGCAGCCGCATGTGCGCGCTCGCTGGCGCATCGCCCGCACCTTCCAGACGCCGCGCGTGGTCGGCGCCGCCTCGGTGCTGGAGAACGTCATGATCGGTGGCACGGTGCACGGCCACGGCACCTTCGGCGAATCCATGCTCAGCCTGCCGCGCCATCGGCTCGACGAGCGCGTCCTGCAGGAGGCGGCGATGCTGGCGCTCGCCACCGTCGGGCTCGAGCAGCTGGCCTCGGTGCGCGCCGACCGCCTGCAGCACAGCGAGCTGCGCTTCGTCGAGATCGCCCGCGCCCTGATGCTGCGCCCGGCCTGCCTGATGCTCGACGAGCCCGC
>DASXQC010000244.1:0-2201 GCA_036493235.1 Reyranella sp. | reverse complement strand
GCCGCGAACGCGCCGACGTCCGGCGACTTCGGCGTGCTCGGCACCTTGGTGACGACGACGCGTCCCCCCTCGACGGCGACCAGATCGGTGAACGTTCCGCCCACTTCAACGCCTACGCGCATTCACACCCTCTTGTGCTGGGGGCGCGCCACTCCAGTGGCGCGATCTTCTCTTGTTCGTCCGGACAGCATGACGCGCCACTGGAGTGGCGCGCCCCCAGCGCAAGAACATGAGTTACGGGCCCGTGTTCAGCAGGCGCGCCTGCAATTCGGCGATCTGCTTCTTCAGCTCTTCGTTTTCTTCGCGCGCCTTGGCGGCCATCGCCTTGACCGTCTCGAATTCGTCGCGGCGCGGGATGTCCATGCCGTCGAGGATCTTGGCGATCTGGTCGCGGAAGCGCGCCTCCATCTCGTCCTTGACGCCCGTGAGCGCCCCCACGGCGCCGTTGGCCATCTTGGAGAGGTCGTCGAAAAAGGGGTTGCGGGTCTGCATGGGTGACTCCTGATGCGGCAAGTATGGGCGGCTGCTACCCTGCTGCCAAGAACGCCGAAGGAGCCGAAAAGTGGGTTTGATCACAGTCGAATCGAGCGAAGGCATCACCACCATCACTATGGCGCGGCCCGAGAAGCGCAACGCCCTGACCCAGGAATTGTGCGACGGCCTGTACGAAGCCTATCGCGCCTTCGAGGATGGCGACGACCAGGTCGCGGTCCTGCAGGCCGACGGTCCGGCCTTCTGCGTCGGCGCCGATCTCAAGGATCCGCCAGCCGCGATGTGGAAGGCCGTTCCCGACGTCTCCTACAAGCTCACCAAGCCGGTGGTTGCCGCGACCCAGGGCTGGGTGATCGGTGGCGGCATCTGCCTGGTCATGACTTGCGACCTGATGGTCTCGGCCGACACCACCAAGTTCATGTACCCCGAGGCCAAGGTCGGCGTGTTCGGCGGCCTGATGCCCGGCATCGTCTCGCGCATGCCGCACAAAGTTGCGATGGAGCTGTTGCTGCTGGGTGAGGAGATCTCAGCCAAGCGCGCCTATGACGTGGGCTTCGTGAACAAGGTCGTGCCGCTCGGCGAGGAGCGCAAGGAAGCGCGGCGCATGGCGGGGATCATCGCCAGTTCGGCGCCGCTGGTGATCCGCACCTTGCGCGACTTCGCCAACCAGACACTGCCGAAGGGTCCGGCAGAGTTCTTTGTGCCCGAGCGCTACAAGCTCGAGAAGATCGCCACCAGCGAGGACCGCAAGGAAGGCTCGGCCGCCTTCCGCGAGAAGCGGCCCGCCAAGTTCAAGGGACGTTGATCATGGCCAAGCTGCTGCTGGTCGGTTGCGGCAAGATGGGCGGTGCGATGCTCGACGGCTGGTTGTCGCGCGGCCTCGCCGCTGCCGATGCGATCGTTGCCGAGCCGGTCGAGGCGCTGCGGCCGAACAAGCCCGGCCTGCGTTCGGTCGCCTCGAGCCAGGAGGTGCGCGAGACGCCGGAAATCGTCGTGCTGGCGGTCAAGCCGCAGAGCATGGACGCCGTGCTGCCCGACCTGAAGCGCTTCGCCGACGATGGGGCCGTGTTCCTGTCGATCGCTGCCGGCAAGACGATCACGTATTTCGCCAGCCATCTCGGCGTGTCGGCCAAGATCGTGCGTTCGATGCCCAACACACCGGCCGCGGTGCGCCAGGGCATCACCGTCGCCTGCGCCTCGTCAGGTGTATCCGCGGCCGAGAAGAAGCGCTGCCAGGAGCTGCTCGAGGCCGTCGGCCAGGCGCTGTGGGTCGAGGACGAAGCACTGCTCGATCCGGTGACGGCTTTGTCCGGAAGCGGACCGGCCTATGTCTTCCTGCTGGTCGAAGCGATGGCGGCGGCTGGCGCCAAGCTCGGCCTCACGCCGGAGATGGCCATGCAGCTCGCCCGCGCGACGGTCGCCGGCAGTGGCGAACTGCTGCGCCAGTCGAGCGAACCTGCGTCCCAGCTGCGCGTTAACGTCACGAGCCCTGGCGGCACGACCGCCGAAGCCCTGAAGGTCCTGATGGCGGCAGACGGCATCCAACCGGTGTTCGACAAGGCGCTCGCGGCAGCCTCGCGGCGTTCGAAGGAGCTTGCGGGATAATGACTGCGTCCGCCGATACCGTCCTCGACGCCTTCCTCACGTTAGTGGCCGACAAGGGCTACCGCGAGGTGACGCTGCGCGACGTGGCGGCGGTGGCCGATACG
>DASXQC010000243.1:0-1518 GCA_036493235.1 Reyranella sp. | reverse complement strand
GCCGCGTCTCGGCAAGCCGCTCGACGAGGCCCAACTGGTCCGCACCGTCGCGACCGACTTCGCCCGGCGTTAGGAAATCAGGAGAGGATTCGCGCCGCTGCGCGATGCATCGCCGGATCGCCGGCGGCCAGGATCGAGCCGTCGGAATTCATGTCGAGCTCGCGGCCCTGCCAGTCGGTGGCGATCCCGCCCGCGCCCTTGATCACCGGCACGAGGGCGGCGAAGTCGTAGAGCTTGAGGTCGTTCTCGACGACCAGGTCGACATGGCCTGCCGCGAGCAGGCCGTAGGCGTAGCAGTCGCCGCCCCAGCGGAAGAGCTTCACCGCGTCGGCCAGCGCGGCATGCTTCCGCGCGACGTCACCTGAGAACATGATCGGCGTGGTCGAGTACATGTAGGCGCGGTCGAGCGTCGGGCAGGCGCGCACCTTTATCGGCTGGCCATTCAGCGTCGATTGCTGGCCGCTCACGCCCAGCCAGCGTTCCTTCAGGATCGGCTGGTCGATCACGCCCAGCACAGGCACGCCCTTGTGCAGCAGCGCGATCAACGTGCCCCAGATCGGCAGGCCGGTGATGAAGGCGCGCGTGCCGTCGATCGGGTCGAGTACCCAGACATACTCGGCATCGGCGCGCTCGATGCCATGCTCCTCGCCGTAAACGCCGTGCTCGGGCACTTCCTTATTGAGGATGACGCGCATCGCCGTCTCGGCCTCGCGATCGGCGATCGTGACAGGGCTGGCGTCGCTCTTGTCGTCGACCGGCACCGGCGTCCGGAAGTAGCGCGCCGATATCGGCCGCGCGGCGTCCGCGAGACGGTCGGCGAGAGCGATGAAGTTGGTCGGAACTGCGGCAGGCATCGCGAGGGAGCCTACCCCCTCCCGGCCTCCCCCGTCAGACGGGGGAGGTGGCCGGAGGCCGGAGGGGGAAAGCTACAGACGGGTGAATTCTTACGGCAGCGGCGGCTTGGGGTCGTCGTGCATCGTGCGCAGGTAGGCGATGACGTCGGCGCGATCCTGCTCCTTGGGAAGACCGGCGAACGCCATCTTGGTGCCGCGCGCGAACGACTGCGGCTTGAAGATCATGTGGTTGATGTCTTCGTAGCTCCACTCGCCGCCCAGCTTCTGCAGGACCGAGGAGTAGCTGAAGCCTTCCTCGCTCGCCTTCTTGCGGCCGACCAGGTTCCACTGGTTCGGGCCGACCTTGTTCGGGCCGCCCTTGTCGATGGTGTGGCAGGTAAAGCACTGCTGCTTGAAGATCTGCTCGCCGTGCTGGACGTTGGCATCCTTGAGCTTGGGGCTGATTGGCGGCAGCTCGGCCGGCTTCTCGCCGGCGGCCTCGGGCGCCGCCTCGGACACCGCGATCGCCGGCTTCTCCAACTCGTGCGGGTCCACGAGTGCGTTCGACACCTTGCCGATCACCATCGCGAACAGCGCGGAGGCCAGGAAGCAGCCCGCCATCGTGTTGAAAGACGCCATTGAAATCTCGCCCCGGAACAGCTTTTTTCGGGCCTTGCTGTAGCAC
>DASXQC010000242.1:0-5785 GCA_036493235.1 Reyranella sp. | reverse complement strand
TCCATGGCCGATTCGACCGCCCACGCCGAGATCGGCGCACCGGGCGCGCGGTAGGCGGCGACCTTGGGCCGGTTGCTGACGACGTCGAAGCCGATCACGTGGATGTTGTCGATGTCGTAGCAGGCGTAGGCGCACATGCAGGCGGGCCCGACCGGCGAGCCCGGGAAGGCGCCGGCCTGCATTTCGACGACACACTCGGCGGCGACGATGCGGCCGTCTTTTTTTGCGCCGATCTTGACCCGAACGTTGCCGCCCGGGGCCGGGCCGGAGGCGCGGAACACCTCCTCGCGCGTCATGGTCATCTTCACCGGCCTGCCGCTCTTCTGGGAGAGGCGGATCGCCAGCGGCTCGAGATAGACGACCGTCTTGCCGCCGAAGCCGCCGCCGATCTCCGTCGGCGTGACGCGGACCTGCGAGGTGTCGAGGTTGAGCAGCTTGGCGCAGAAGCCGCGGACCTGGAAATGACCCTGGGTGGTCGACCAGACCTGCACCTGGCCGTCCTCGGCGGCGCTCGCCAGCGTGGCGTGCGGCTCGATGTACCCCTGGTGCACGGCCTGCGTGGTGAAGTCCTTCTCGATCACCACCTCGGCCTCGGCAAAGCCCGCCTTGGCGTCGCCCTTGTTGAACTCGATGCGCTTGGCGATGTTCGACGCCTTGGTCGGCGGCGGCTTCACGCCCTCGGTGATCATGGTGTCATGCAGCACCGGCGCGTTGGGCTTCATCGCCTCGGCGACGTCGATGACATGCGGCAGAACCTTGTACTCGACCTTGATCAGGCCGAGCGCCTGGCGGGCGACCGCCTCCGACACCGCGGCGACGGCGGCGACCGGATGGCCCTCGTAGAGGACTTTCTCGCGTGCCATGACGTTGCGGGTGATGTCGCGCAGGTTCACCTGCATCTCACCGGTCGGCACGATCAGGTTGGCCTGCTCGGGGAAGTCCTTCGCCGTGACCACGGCCTTCACACCGGCGAGGGCCTCGGCCTTCGACGTGTCGATCGACTTGATGACCGCGTGCGGGTGCGGGCTGCGCAGCACCTTGCCGATGAGCTGGCCCGGCAGGTTGAAGTCGGCGCCGAAGCGGGCGCGGCCGGTCACCTTGTCGGCGCCGTCCGGACGATCGGGGCGCGTGCCGATCCACTTATATTTGCCCGTATTCTGAGAACCACCGTCAGGCATTTGAGGCTCCTCTCATTTCGGCAGCCACCTCCATGACCGCGCTGATGATCTTGTCGTAACCCGTGCAGCGGCAGAGGTTGCCGGCCAGCCAATAGCGAACCTCGGTCTCGGTCGGGTTCGGGTTCTGCGCGAGCAGCGCGCGCGAGGCGACCAGGAAGCCCGGCGTGCAGATGCCGCACTGGAGCGCGGCCATCTCGACGAACTTCTTCTGCAACGGGTGCAGCTTCTCGCCGTCGGCCATGCCCTCGATGGTCTCGATCTTCTGGCCCTCGGCCTCGGGCGCCAGGATCAGGCACGAGCAGACGAGGCGGTCGTTGACCGTGACGCTGCACGCGCCGCAGTCACCCGAGCCGCAGCCTTCCTTCGAGCCGGTCAGGCCGAGGTTGTCGCGCAGCACATCGAGCAGCGTCTGGTTGGGATCGCAGAGAAACTCGGTCTCCGAGCCGTTGATGGTGGTCGTAACGTGGATCTTGGCCATTGGCTTACCTGTGTCCCCGATGCTCGATGCCGTTGATGCGATCGCGCGCGATCAGCGCCGCGCGCTTCAGCAGCACGCCTGCGATCTTGGTGCGGTACTTGATGGTGCCGCGCTTGTCGTCGATCGGCTTGCACGCTTCCGAGCATGCCGCCGCGGCCGCGTCGAGCGCCGCGTCGTCGAGCTTGGAGCCGATCAGCGCCTTGGCCGCCTTGTCGACCAGCAGCACGGTCGGCGCGACGGCACCGAGGCCGACGCGCGCGTCCTTCACGGTGTCGCCCTTCATGCTGAGGCTGACGCCGACGCCGACCACCGCGATGTCCATCTCGGTGCGCGGGATCAGGCGCAGGTAGGCGTCGGACGCATCCTTGCCGCGCTTGGGGAAGCCGAGCGAGACCAGGATCTCGCCGGGCTTCAGCGTCGTCTTGCCAGGACCTGAATTGAACTTCTCAACTGGTACGGACCGCTTGCCGTTGGGTCCAACGATGTTGGCGGTCACGCCGGCAGCGACCAGCGCCGGCACCGAATCGGCCGCCGGCGAGGCATTGCACAGGTTGCCGCCCGCCGAGGCGCGGCCCTGCACCTGGGTGGAGCCGATCAGGTTGATCGCCTCGAGCACGCCCGGCCAGGTCTTGCGGAACTTCTTGTGCTCGGCGAGCACTGCCGCCGGTGCGGCTGCACCGATAGTGAAGGCCCCGTTCTTCTCGGTGATCGCCACCATTTCGGGGATCTTCTTGACGTCGACGATCAGGCCCGGCTCGCGCGTGCCCGACTTCATCTGGACCAACAGGTCGGTGCCGCCGGCCAGGACGTAACCTTTGCCCTTGGCCTTGGCCATCAGGGCGACGGCGTCCTTGACGTTTTTCGCCACCCGGTACTGGATTTCGCTCATTCTAGGGCGTCCCCCGCTATTCCTTTTTGAGAAGACGTATCCAAGCCGACCGCGAGGCCAAGAGCAAGTCGCGCGTGCTAGCGTCCGATGCACGGAATGGGAGGAGACATGCAAAGCGCGGCCATACGCGGTGTAAAACTGGTCTACGAGGTGCTGGGAAAGAGCGGCCCCTGGGTGACGATATCGCCCGGCGGGCGGCGTGGCCTCGTCTCCGACCGTGCGCTGGGTGTGCTGCTGGCCGAGGCGGGCTTCCGGGTGCTGGTTTATGACAGGCGCAATACAGGTGCGTCGGAGATCGGCTTTCCGGGCGATTCCGAGAGCCATGAGCAGGCCGAGGACCTGCTGGCGCTGCTGAAGGCGCTCGGCACCGGCCCGGCCTACGTCGCCGGCTGCTCCTCCGGCTCGCGCCTCTCCTTATTATTGGCGCTGCACCACCCCGAGGCGGTGAGGGCACTTCTTCTATGGCGCGTCACGGGCGGCGCGTTCGCGGCCAAGCGGCTGGCCTTCAATTACTACGAACAGTTCATCGCCGCGGTCGAGCAGGGCGGTCTGGACGCGGTGGTCAAAACCGAACATTTCGGCGCGATGGTCGCGGCCAACCCGGCCAACCGGAAGATCCTCGAGGGCCTGGGCGCCGAGGCCTTCCTCGCGGCGATGAAGCGCTGGCTGGCGGGCTTCCACCAGGGCAGCGGCCAGCCGGTCGCGGGCCTGACGCCGGACGAGATGCGCCGTCTCACGCTGCCGACGCTGATCGTCCCCGGCAACGACCGCACCCATCCGTGCGCGGCCGGCCAGGCGGCCCATCGCATGATGCCCAACAGCGAGTATCGAGAGCTGATGGACCGCGACCTCGACGTCGATGTCGACTTCGATGGCTGGGCGACGAAGAGCGGCACGCTCGCAGCTTACTTCATCGACTTCCTGCGCCGGCACGAAAAGTAGGGAGCGTCGCATGACCCGCGTTCGCGTCGCTCTTCGTGTCCCGGTCGGCCGGCCAGTGCCAGATCTGGCTGCGTTCATCGCCCGCTGCGAGGACGCAGGCCTCGATGGCGTCGGCATGCACGATCACCCGTCGAGCGGCCGCGACGCCTACATGGCGCTGGCGGTGGCAGCCCAGGCGACAAAGCGCCTGCGCCTGTTCCCGGCCACCTCCAGCCCGGTGGTCCGCCATCCGCTGGTGCTGGCGTCGCTGGCGCACAGCCTGGAGGAGATCGCCCCGGGGCGCATCGATCTCACCGTGGCGCCCGGCTTCCTCTCGACGCGCAGCATCGGCCAGCCGCGTGCGCCGGTGGCCGTCATGCGCGAGGCGATCGGCGAACTGCGGCGGCTGCTGGGCGGCGAGGCCGTCGAGTTCGGTTCGACGACGACGCGCCTGCGGAACCGGAGCGCGAAGCCGACCCCGGTCTACATGTTGGCGGCCGGCCCGCGCATGATCGAGCTCGCGGGCGAGGTGGCCGATGGTGCCTTTCTCATGGTCGGCCTGCATCCGGCAGCCGTGCGGGCGGCGCGGGCGCGCCTCGAGGCGGGTGCCAAGCGCGCCGGCCGCTCGTTGGCCAACTTCCCGGTGGTGTTCGTTACCACGCTCGGCCTCGGCGATGCCCAGGTCGGCGCGCACTGGGTGCGGAGCTGGTTCGCGCCGGGCCAGCCGTTCCTCAACTATCCCAGCGCATCGAACCTGCGCTGGTTGCGCGAAGCAGGCTTCGATCTTGCCGAGGCGCACGATCCGGCGGCAATCCCCGAGGCCCAGGCAAATCGGATCGCCGATGCGTTCGGGCTGTTCGGCCCGCCGGAGCGCTGCGCCGAGCGGCTGCTGCAGGCGCGCGAGGAAGCCGGCGTCGAGCACGTCTTCCTGTTCCCGGCGCACGACCTCGCCGGCGGGTATGAGATGCCGGAGGCTTCGCTGCAGGCCTTTGCAAAGGTGATCCGGCCGAGACTTGGAGAGTGAGGACTCTCCGAGACACTCACTGAACGAGGTGGCACGCCACCCGATGGCCGTCAGCCGTCGTCCGCAGCGCCGGTATCTCCTCGGCGCATCTTGCAAACGCGTGCGGGCAGCGGTCGCGGAAGCGGCAGCCGGAGGGCGGCTCGCGGGCGTCAGGGACGTTGCCGTTGATGGGCAGCGGCGCGCGGGCCTGGTCGGCGTCGGGCACCGGGACGGCGGCGACCAAAGCGCGGGTGTAGGGATGGCGCGGGTTGCGGACGATCTCGACGGTCGGGCCATCCTCGACCACGGTGCCGAGATACATCACCACCGTGCGCTCGCAGAGGTATCGCACCAGCGCGAGGTCGTGGCTGATGTAGACGGCGGTCAGGCCCATGGCGTCGCGCACCTCGCGCAGCAGGGCGAGGATGCCGGCGCGCACGCTGACATCGAGCATCGACACCGGCTCGTCGGCGACCAGGAAGCGCGGCGCCAGGACGAGTGCGCGGGCGAGCACGACGCGTTGCAGCTGGCCGCCGCTCAGCTGGTGCGGGTAGCGGTCGAGATAGCGCTCGAGGTCTGGCAGGTGGACGCGGCGGAAGGCCTGCGCCACGCGGTCGGCATGCTCGGCCTTGGGGATGCCGGCGTTGAGCAATGGCTCGGCGACCGCGCGGTAGATCGTGAAGCGCGGGTTCAGCGCATCGAACGGGTTCTGGAACACGAGCTGCGCCTGGCGGCGGAAGGCGCGCAGGGACTCGCCGCGCAGGCCGCCGAGCGCCGTGCCGTCGAAAGTGATCGCGCCATCGGTCGGCTCGGTGAGCTTGAGCATCAGCCGGCCGAGCGTGGTCTTGCCGCAGCCCGATTCGCCCACGACCGCGACGGCATCGCCCGCGCCTATCTCGAGTGAGACGCCGTCGAGTGCGTGCACGGCCGGGTGCCGGCCGCGGACGATCTCGCCCAGCGACCGCGACACCGGGAAGTGCTTCACGACATCGCGGAGCTCGATAAGGGCGCTCATGTGGGTCGCTTGCGAGCTCGCGGCTCACCTCTTTGCTGGGAGCGCGTCACTCCAGGGGCGCTCATGGGATCGTGGAAACGATGCCAAGATGCGCCACTGGAATGGCGCGCTCCCAGCAAAGAGGTGAGCCGCGAGCTCGCAAGCGGCCCCCATGAGCGCCCTTATCGAACTCCGCGATGTCGTGAAGCACTTCCCGGTGTCGCGGTCGCTGGGCGAGATCGTCCGCGGCCGGCGCCCGGCCGTGCACGCGCTCGACGGCGTCAGCCTCGACATCGGCGCCGGCGACGCCATCGCCGTGGTC
>DASXQC010000241.1:0-2464 GCA_036493235.1 Reyranella sp. | reverse complement strand
AACTACCGCCTCGATTCGCTGATCCGCCAGTTCGGCCCGAAGCCCGAATGGAAGGACTACTACCGCAACCTCTATCGCGACGATGCGGCCGGCTGGAAGGTAACGCAGAAGTCGCTCGCCGAATTCGGCGAGATCGCCAAGGCGACCGGCATCAAGATCGTCGTGTTCCACCTGCCCGAGCTGCACGAGCTCAAGCCCTATCCGTTCCAGGACGTGACCGACAAGGTGCACAAGGTCGTCGACGCGACCGGCATGCCGTTCGTCGACCTCCTGCCGGACGTCCAGAACCTGGATCCGTCCACCCTCTGGGTGACCGTGCCCGACCCGCATCCCAACGCCAAGGCCGACACCGCCTTTACCGAAGGCATGATCAAGACCCTGACGCCGATGCTCGACGACCTCTGCCGCGACAAGCAGAAGGGCTGCGGCCAGTAGGCGCTATGGGCCGGGGCGCGCACCGCCCCGGAAGCCGGTCGCGACGACGTACATCTCGGCTGAATCCGCCCGGCTGGCCTCGGGCTTCACGTGCTTCACTTTGGCGAAGTCGCGCTTCAGCCGGTCGAGCAGCGTGCGCTCGGTGCCGCCGCGCAGCACCTTGGCCACGAACGTGCCGCCGGGCTTCAGCACCTCCGCCGCGAAATCGTGCGCGGCCTCGGCGAGGCCCATGATGCGCATATGGTCGATCTGCGTATCCCCAGTCGCGGAGGCTGCCATGTCGCTCAGCACCACATCGGCCAGTCCGCCGAGATGCTCGCGCAGAATCTTCGGCGCATCCTCGTCGTAAAAATCCTTCGCCAACACCATGGCGCCAGCAATCGGCTCGACCGGCGTGAGGTCGATCCCCACCACGAAACCCGTACCGCGCTCGGGGTGCACGCGTTCGACCGAGACCTGCGTCCAGCCACCCGGCGCCGCACCGAGATCGACCACGCGCGCGCCGATCTTCAGGAACCGGAACTGGTCGTCGAGTTGCAACAGCTTGAACGCCGCACGCGAGCGGTAGCCGCGCTTCTTCGCCTCGGCGACGTAGGGATCGTTGAGCTGGCGCTGCAGCCAGCGTTGCGAGGAGGTCGTGCGGCCGCGAGCGGTCTTCACGCGGACGGTGGCGGCCCTGCCCGTTGGACGGCTTCCCGCCGGACGGTTGCCCTTGCTGCCCTTGGCCATGGTCAGACGAGGCGGCGGTGGTGGGGATCGGCCTCGCGGTCGGCCTGGCGCATCAAGTCCATCAGCACGCCCTCCCGCAGGCCGCGGTCGGCGACCCGGACGATCGGCGCCGGCCACTGGCGGCACACCGCCTCCAGGATGGCGCCGCCGGCGAGCGCGAGGTCGGCGCGGTCGGTGCCGATGCACGGCAACGTGGTGAGTTCGGTGACAGACATGGTCGAGAGTTGATCGCAGATTCGCAGGATGGATTCCAGGCTGAGCCGCGAGCCGTCGACCAGGGATCGGTTGTAGCGCTTCAGTCCGAGATGATGGGCGCTGACCGTCGTCACCGTGCCCGAGGCGCCGATCATCTGCACCTCACCGCGGCGCACCGACCCGCCAATGCCGTGGCGGGCACAGAACGGCCGAAGGTCCTCGCGGATGCGCGTCACCATCTCGTCGTAACATGCGCGCGCCACCGGCTGCTCCCGCGGATGGCCGTTCACGCACGACTCGGTCAGGGTCACGACGCCCCACGGCACCGAGGTCATGTCGATCAGCTCGATCGACGGGCCGCCGCAGCGCCCCTCCCGGCCGATCCTGAGCCAGCTCACCTCGGTCGAGCCGCCGCCAATGTCGATCAGCAGTCCGTAAGGGATCTCCGGATCGAGCAGGTTCTCGCAGCTGGCGAGCGCCAACCGTGCCTCCTCGGCTGGCGGTATGACCTCGAAGCACAGGCCCGTGCGGGCTTTCACCAGCCCGAGGAAATCCTCGCCGTTGCACGCACGTCGGCAGGCCTCCGTGGCGATATGGCGCGCGCGCGTGACCCGAGCGCGCCCGATCTTGGAGGCGCAGACATCCAGCGCCTCGAGCGTGCGGTCGATCGCGTCGCCACACAGCGTCCCGCTCAGCGCCACACCCTCGCCCAGCCGGACCGGTCGCGAATAGGCATCGATCACGTCGAAGCCCACGACCGACGCCCGGGCCACCAGGAGCCGGCAGTTGTTGGTGCCGAGATCGATGGCAGCGAACGTGTGCGCGAAACGACCGCTGTGCCAGCCTCCCTTTTGCCCCTGTCCCGGCGTGAGGTCCCCGGTCATTCCGAACTCTTGTTATATTCTGCTGGAATGGTAGCCGAGGTCGGGCCGCGGAGCGAGCCCGGTACTGGCCTGTGCTACCCTGGGGCGCTTGCCAATCGCGTCCGGCATCGCTAAATCCAGCGCCCGGCCCGCTTCGGCTCCCTGCTGGGGGATAGTTTAACGGTAGAACAACCGGCTCTGACCCGGTTAGTCTAGGTTCGAATCCTGGTCCCCCAGCCAGC
>DASXQC010000240.1:0-4574 GCA_036493235.1 Reyranella sp. | reverse complement strand
GACTGCTATGGCCAGCTCGATCTCAGCCAGGACCGCTTCAAGACGCTGTGGGACGCGCTGCAGCCCTACGATCAGATCACGGTGATGGAGGAGGTCGGCGGCAAGCAGCTGCCGTGGGTGATCGACACCCCGCCGCTGCCCGGCCTGCCGGGCGATCCCAATCCGCCGTCGCTGTGGTCGACAGTGATCCACATTCTCGAATGGCTGGTGCACACGCACGCCAGCATCGTCGAAGGCCTGCAGGGCAACCAGAGCCTGCTGCAGCGAGTCGAAAGCAAGCTCCGCGGGGCGGTCGCGCTGGCGCGGGATCTCCACGCGGTCGCGGCAGCGCACGACAAAGCGGACCACAAGGCTTTGGCTGCCCTGATCCGTGCGGCGACGCAGGATCTGCAGCAGCGCCTGCAGGGCCAGGTCGACTTCGACGACAAGCTGCGCCGCCTGCTGACCCTGTTCGACTTCGGCGCCTCCTTTGCGCTGGGCGGGCTCGAGGATGGCTTCGTGCTCGATCCCTGGGGCGCCGCAGAGCGCATCAACGGCATGGAGTTCCGCGAATGGCTGAGCGGCTACAGCGTCCTGCACCTCGCCGAGAAGTCCGCGGTGCTGCGCGCGCTGTACGACCTGACCTTCGCCTATCCGGGCGGCGACGTGACCGTGCCGGGCGACATCGCCGCCGGCGCGATGGTGCTCGGCCTGTTCCAGATCTGGCAATATCGCGGCTCGATCCTGTGGAAGATGAAGACGGCCACCGGCGATATCGTCGCCGGGCCGCTCTACAAGCTGCTTCTGAAGCGCGGCGTGAAGTTCGAGTTCTTCAGCCGGGTCGATGCTCTCACGCCGGCGGCTGACGGCGAGACGATCGACACCGTCACCATCGGCCGCCAGGTCACGCTGACCAGCGGGACGTACCAGCCGTTCATCCGCGTGAACGATCTCGACTGCTGGCCGTCCGAGCCGCTGTACGAGCAGATCGACAATGGCAACCTGCTCCAGCAGCAGAAGGTCGATCTCGAATCGCCGTGGTCGAGCTGGGCCCATGCCCCGCCGCCGGTCACGCTGAAGCGCGGCCAGGACTTCGACGACGTGGTGCTGGCGATCTCGGTCGCCGCGTTGCCGCCGATCTGCGGCCAGCTCGCCAACGCCGATCAGCGCTGGCAGCGTATGATGGACGAGGTGCAGACCGTCGAGACAATGAACGTGCAGCTGTGGTTCGACCGCACGCTTCAGCAAATGGGCTGGGGCGGCAAGGATGGCACGCTGCTGGGTGGCTACGACGTCTCGCAGCTCGACACCTGGGCGGACATCAGCGAGGTGCTGCCGAGCGAGAACTGGGGCACCAACGGACCGCGCAACGCCTCGATCCTGTGCGGCCCGATGAAGGGACCGGCCCAGCCGCCGCTCGGCGACCCGACCTATCCCGCCACGGCGCAGAAGGCGATCACCGCCGCGGCCGCGGACTTTCTCCAGGACCATTCCGCAGCGCTGTGGCCGGCGCTCAACCAGAACGGCAGCTTCGACTGGAATGCGCTGCATGCGGCGCTGGAGATCAAGGGGCCGGACCGGCTGCTGGCGCAGTATATCCGGCCCAACATCTTCCCCAGCGAGCGCTACGTGATGTCGTGCGCCGGCACGATCGAGGCGCGGATCCGTGCCGACGACACCGGCTTCGCCAACCTGGCGATCGCCGGCGACTGGATCGACAATCCCCAGAACCTCGGCTCGTTCGAAGCGAGCGTGATGAGCGGCAAGCTCGCCTCGCGCGCGCTGACCGGCCTGCCCAAGGAGATCCTGCGCGTGGACCCGAAGAACCCGTTGCTGACCCCGCCAACCAACGGGCCGCCGCGCTTCGTCGAGCCGCTCGGCAACCAGACCTACCCCGGCCGCATCGACTTCAAGGACGTCACGCTGAACAGCTTCTGGTTCGAAGCCAACTACGACAAGCTCGCCGCGATCTGCCGCACCTGCTTTGACGAGCCGAGCGGCGGGGCCGTGTCGTGCGTGCCGCTCAGCAGCTGGATGATGATGAGCTTCGCCGACATGGGCAAAGGCCGCTTCGACTCGCGGCCGAACATGGGTTGGTCGGCCGAAAAGGAGCTCGCCTTCTGGATCTTCGTCGGACGCAAGAAGGCGCCCGACAGCGACGAGATCGACGAGGCGTTCCTGTTCAACCCCGTCCTTTGCCTCGACAACCCTGTCGCGATGATGGATGGCCGCGAGGTCTTCGGCTTCAACAAGCAGAAGGGATGGGTCGACATGACGCCGCGCGACGCCGCGGCGCCGGCGTTCAAGGTCGATGTCTTCGGTGCGGCCGTGGACGGGCCGAACGTGCAGTGGGGCCGCGTGCCGCTGCTCAAGCTCGACGGTTCGTTGTGGCTTACCGCGCCTGGCGAGATCCTTACCGACCTGGCCGAGGTCGTCGCGGGACTGGTGCGCGAAGTGCCGAACCTGCTGCCGCTGCGGCCGGGGTTGCCGCTGCTGGCCGAATTCCTCCGAGCGCTCGTCGACGGCACGGCGCCGATCCTGTTCCTGAAGCAGTTCCGCGACATCGAGAACCAGGATCTCGCCTGCTACCAGGCGATCTGCGCGGCCGACAGCAAGGTCACCGGCTTCCACAGCGCGCGGCTGATGAAGCCCGGCACGCTGACCATCAGCCCGGTGGCGAACCTGCAGATTACCGAGGCCTTTGGCATCAGCCCGTCGACCGCCACCGGCATCGGCGTGCAGCTCAACATCGACATGGCGTTCCTGCCCGGACGTGAACTCTGGCGAGCGGAGCCGACGAAATGACAAAGGTCGCAGTGATAGGCGGCGGCGTGTCCGGCATGGTGGCCGCGATGGCGCTCACCCGGCCCGAGCTGGCCGGCAAGTTCGACGTCACGGTCTATCAGATGGGCTGGCGGCTCGGCGGCAAGGGAGCGAGCGGCCGCAGCGCCACGCAGGCTCAGCGCATCGAGGAGCACGGCCTGCACATCTGGTTCGGTTTCTACGACAACGCCTTCACCTGGATGCGCAAGTGCTACGAGGAGCTCAACCGTCCGCCGGGTGCGCCGTTGGTGACGCTGGAAGATGCCTTCAAGCCTCAGAACAACTTCATCTTCACGGAGTTGATCAAGGGCACCTGGCGCGAATGGCTGCTCGACCTCCCGACCAACGACGGCCAGCCAGGCGGGCATCCCTCGATCTGGGATACGATCCAGATCATCCTCCGATGGCTGAAGCAGCAGCTGCAGCATGTGCTGGTCCAGCACGTGCAGCTGGTCGAGGCCGATCTCGCGTCAATCGTGCAAGCCGGGCCGCTCACATTCGTCGATCGATTGAAGGTGCGCCTCGGCGTGGTGCGCAGCCTGTCGTTGCCCGACCTCATGGCAGAGATGTCTCTCGAGCACGCCGAGGCGAACAGGAATTCATCGGCCGGATGGGGCGATGGGCTCGTCAAAGCCCTGGGCTTCGCTGCCGAGGTCCTGTGGGCGGTTATTGGCGATAAGGTGCAGGCGGGCGACGACGAAGCGCGCCGGCTGTGGGTTCTCGCCTATGCCGGCATGGTCAGCATTCGCGGCATCCTGGCCGACGATCTGCTGAAGTACGGCTACGACAAGGTCAACAATGTGACGTTCCACGCTTGGCTCGAGCGGCATGCTGTGTTTCCTGCGGATCTGCCGGGCGATCCCAACGGCATCGCCTTCTGGTCCGCGCCGATCCGCGCCTTCTTCGATGCGGCCTTCGCCTACGCTGACGGCGACACCAACACGCCCAGCATGGCGGCGGGCATCGCGATCCGCGGCATGCAGCGCATCGCGCTCGGCTACAAGGGCTCGGTCGTCTATCAGATGCAGGCCGGCATGGGCGACACGGTGTTCACGCCGTTCTACGAGGTGCTGAAAAAGCGCGGCGTGAAGTTCGAATTCTTCAGCCGCGCGGGAGAGCTCACGCTGGCGGCCGACGGCAGGTCGGTCGCGGGTCTCGCGATCTACCGCCAGGTGAAGCTGAAGAACGGCTACGATCCACTGGTGATGGTCAAGGACCTGCCGTGCTGGCCGAGCGAGCCGCTGTACGACCAGATCGTGGACGGCGACAAGCTCAAGGCGTCCGGCGCCGATCTCAGCCACTACAACACCGGCGGCGCCTGGGCCGAGCAGCCCGATCCGACGATCCTGACGGCGGGCGTCGATTTCGACAGCGTCGTGCTGGCCGCGGCGTTGCCGTCGCTGCCGCAGATCTGCCCGAGGGCGATCGCCGCGCTGCCGGCCTGGCAGAAGATGGTCGACAAGGTGAGCTGGACCCGTACCCAGGCCTTCCAGCTCTGGATGACCAAGACCAAGGACGAGATCGGTTTGCCGGGACCGCCGGCGGTGGTCGGTTCCTATGTCGAGCCGTGGTCGAGCATCACCGACTTCACGCATCTGTTGAAGCGCGAGGATTGGCCGGCGTCGTACGACGTCAAGTTCCTCACCTATTCCTGCGGCGTGATGCCGGCGACCGATCCCTCCAGCCAGAAGGAGGCGGACGCGCTGGTGTTCGACCGCCTGAAGGGCTTCGTCGAGAACAACGCCCAGCCGATCTGGCCGGGCACGATGAAC
>DASXQC010000239.1:0-7526 GCA_036493235.1 Reyranella sp. | reverse complement strand
GCCGGCGCCAACATGGCGGCCTACAACTCCGCCAAGGCGGGTGTGCGGCTCCTCAGCAAGTCGGTGGCGCTGCATTGCGCCAAGTCGGGCTACAATATCCGCTGCAACAGTGTGCACCCGACCTTCATCGACACGCCGATCCTCGACAAGTACCGCGACCGCTTCGGCCAGGACGTGATGCAGCAGAAGCTCGGCCGCCAGGTGCCGATCGGCCGCCTCGGCCGGCCCGAGGAAGTGGGCTGGGCGCTGGTCTTCCTCGCCTCGGACGAATCGAGCTTCATGACCGGCTCGGAAGTCGTGATCGACGGCGGCATTTCGGCGATGTGATTCACCCAGGAGAGGGCGATGCTTCTTTCTCTCGACAATCGGAAAATCTATTTCGATCTCGCCGGGCCGCAGAACGCTCCGGTCGCGTGCTTCACCCATTCGCTCAATGCCGACGGCGGCATGTGGGTCGAGCAGATGGTGCCGCTGCTGGGCGCAGGATACCGCGTGCTGCGGCTCGACATGCGCGGGCATGGCGGCAGCGCCGCGGTCGACGGCGACTACACGATGGACCAGCTCGCGCGCGACGTGAAGGGCGCGCTCGACGTGCTGGGCATCAAGAAGATCCATTACATCGGGCTCTCGATCGGCGGCATGATCGGCCAGGGCTTTGCGCTCGCGAACCCCGGTTATCTGTCCTCGCTCTGCCTGTGCGATACCCAGCCCTCGACGCCGCCGGGCTCGGCCGGCACGTGGGAGGAGCGCAAGGCCGCGGTGCGCACCAAGGGCCTGGCGTCGCTTGCCGACGCGACCATGCAGCGCTGGTTCACCGATGAGTTCAAAAAGGTGAACCCGCAGCGCTGGACCGAGGTGCGCGACACGATCAGCGGCACCACGCCCGCCGGCTCGGCCGGCTGCATGTCGGCGATCCAGAACTTCGACTATCTCGAGCGGCTGTCGACCATCAAGGCGCCGACCCTGGTGATCTGCGGCGACCAGGACGAAGGCACGCCGCCGGACCGCAACAAGCTGATCGCCTCGAAGATACCCGGCGGCCGCTACGAGGGCATCGCCAACGCGCGCCACCTGCCCAACATCGAGCGGCCCGAACAGTTCAACCGCATCATGATGAGCTGGCTCGCTGCCAACCGCTAGGAACAGACAATGGATTTCGCCTTCACCGAGGACCAGCTCGCGATCAAGGACAGCGTCGGCAAGCTGTGCGCGCAGTTCGACGGCAAGTACTGGCTGAAGAAGGACAAGGAAGGCGGCTTCCCGGAGGACTTCTACCGGGCCGTGGCCGATGCCGGCTGGCTCGGCATCGCCATGCCCGAGGAATATGGCGGCGCAGGCCTCGGCATCACCGAGGCCGCGATCATGATGCAGACGGTGGCCGAATCGGGCGCCGCGCTGCAGGGCGCTTCGGCCGTCCATCTCAATGTGTTCGGGCCCAACCCGATCGTGGTGTTCGGCACCGAGGAACAGAAGAAGCGCATCCTGCCCGACATCATCAAGGGCAAGGTCAAGGGCTGCTTCGCCGTCACCGAGCCCGATGCCGGCCTCAACACCACCATGCTCGACACCAAGGCCGAGCGCGACGGCAACGGCTACGTCGTGCACGGCAAGAAGACCTTCACCACCACGGCATCGGTCGCCGACAAGATGCTGCTGATCGCCCGCACCACGCCCAAGGACAAGTGCAAGAAGCCGACCGACGGGCTGTCGCTGTTCTACACCGACTTCGACCGCTCGAAGATCGAGGTCACCGAGATCGACAAGATGGGCCGCAAGGCGATCGACACCAACCAGGTGTTCATCGACGGCCTCAAGGTGCCGCTCGAGGACCGCATTGGCGAGGAAGGAAAGGGCTTCCACTATCTGCTGCACGGGCTCAACCCCGAGCGCCTCCTGATCGCCGCCGAGGCGATCGGTATCGGCAAGGCGGCGCTGGCCAAGGCGACGCAGTACGCCAAGGAGCGCATCGTGTTCGGCCGGCCGATCGGCAAGAACCAGGCGATCCAGCATCCGCTGGCCGAGAGCTGGATGCAGCTCGAAGCCGCCAACCTGCTGACCTTCAAGGGCGCCTGGCTGTACGACAACAAGCAGGACTGCGGCGCCGAGGCCAACTCGGCGAAGTATCTCGGCGCCCGCGCCGCCTACGACGCCTGCGAGCGCGCGATCCTGACCCACGGCGGCTACGGCTACGCCAAGGAGTTCCACGTCGAGCGCTTCCTGCGCGAGGTGATGATCGCGCGCATCGCCCCGGTCAGCGAGCAGCTGATCCTGTGCTACGTCGCCGAGCGCGTGCTGGGCCTGCCCAAGAGCTACTGACCGTTTTCGACCGATTTCACCGTTTTTGCCAAACCCACCGAATTCAGGATAGATCGCGCGTGCGGTCGGCTGCCGCCGCCGGATCGATTAGCCGTAAATGCGGAATTCCCCCGTCGCAGCCGGGCGGCTCAAAGGCAACCCGCTATCGATTAGCCGTAAATGCCGAACTCGAATTCCCGCATTTCCGGCTAATCGACAGAAATTCCTAAAGCATCACCGAGTTTGCCGGAGGCGCGCTACTCCGGTGGCGCGCGCCCAGCGATATCGCTCGCACTGTTTTCACCCCAAACGATACGGCTCTAATCGCCGGCATCCTTCGGCCCCCACTCCTCGACCACTCGCTGCAGGTCGAGCAGATTCTGGCGCATCTGCTCGAGGGCGAAGCCGACGGCGAAGAAGCGCTCGGCGTCCTCGGCCGGCAACACGCGCGTCAGGCCGTCCGCCCGCGCGGCCTCGACGTCCTTCTCGTAGGCCGCGAGCGCCCGCTCGAAGGCGTCGATCGGCGGCGGGCTGTCATGCGCCAGCAGAGCCGCGCTGCAGGCCCGCAGATAGGTCGACGCCGCCTGCGCAATCTCGTCGAGCCGCGATTCGAGGCGCGCCGCCAGCGCCTCCGGCAGCGGCATCGATGCCGCACGGCCGACCATCACCAGGTCGTGGCGCAGGCGCAGCAGGGTGCGCCGCAGCGGTCCGGTGTCGGCCTGCGAGGACAGCCGCGCCTTGCGCTCGCGCTCGGCCTCGAGGGCGACCGTATTGAGCTCGCCCAGGCCCTGGCCGATGCCGTCCTGCAGGCGGTGCAACTCGTCGTCGTCGAGACCGTGGCGCAACCCGTCGATCAGCGCCGTCAGGGCTCGCGCCTGCAGGTCGAGGATGCGCGACGCGGCCTGTCGCATCTGGCGGTGCGCGCTCGACGGAAACACGACGAACGACACGCCGAGGCCGATCACTGCGCCCAGCGCCACCTCGAGCACGCGGTTGACCGCCGAGGCGACGGGGCTGGCATGCGTCAGCCCCGGCAGCAGCAGGATGATGATCGCCGTGATCGGCACGACGTTCATGTTGGGCCGGCCGGCGGCCAGCAGCGCCAGCGGGGCGACCGCGACCACCAGCACGATCAACAGCGCGAGCTCGCTTTCGTGCGGGAGCAGCACGGCGACCAGACCGCCATAGACCGCGCCGCCCACCGTGCCGGCCAGGTAGTCGCCGGTGGCCTTGAGCGAGCGGCCGACGCTCATCTGGGTCACGATCATGGCCGTCAGAACCGCCCAGAGAGGCAGCGGCAGGCCGAGCTGCTGGGCCGCCACCAGCGCCAGGATCGCCGCCACCGTGATCCGTACCGCCAGGGCGAGATGCACCCGGCGCAGGCTGGGCCGCGTCTGCAGCCACTGCCATAAGATGGTCACACTCTTCACAGCGACGGAGTCTCCCGAAATTTACCTTGTGCCTCAAGGGTCAGGCATTTGCCGGCCGGTTGGCAACCGCTTCCCGCTGTGCGGCGTTTCTTGGGCAGCAATAGTCAGCCCAAAGGGGAAAAGTTCATGCGCCGAGTGCCATTCTTCGCAGCCCTGCTGACCGGCGCGGCGATTGCCGTGGTGGCTCACGCAGCGCAGCCGACCGGCTCGCCGCAGACCCGTGCGGAGCAGGCCTGTTCCCAGCACGGCGTTCAGCCGCGCTCCTCGGCTTGGGAGGTCTGCCTGTCCCAAGTGACCCGCGCCTATGAGTGGGGCGAGAACACGCTCGCCAGCCAGCTGGCCCGCGCCGCCGGCGATGCCCGGGAGAACTGCCTGGAGCACGGGCTGCGACCCGAGACCGGCGCCTATCGTGCCTGCATCAACAAGGAGGTCGATGCCCGCAGCGACCTGTTGATCCTGGGCGACGACCAGAGCGGCGTGAACCTCGCGCAGTCGCAATAGCGACCAGTCGCGGTAGCGACCAGTCGCCGTAGCGACCAGTCGCCGTGGTCCCTTAACGCGGAATACCGTTCGCGTATTCCGCGTCGATCTTCCTGAAGACGTCCCAGAAGGCCGGCGGAGTCCGGCCTTCGAGCTTTTCGACCAGGATCGTGAGATGGCAGTGCCAGCCGCCCGCGGTGCCGATGCGCTCGGCGTCGTTGGGCAGCTTGCGGTGTGTCAAGGTCAGCAGCACCTTGTCGCCGCGCGGCGCCAGCTCGAACACCACCTCCGACGGGCTGCTCCCTTGACCACCCCACGTGAAGGCGAGCCTTCGCGGCGGATCGAATTCGGTGATGGTCTCCTCGGCGCTGTGGCCCTCGACATCCATCGTCGCGAAGCGCTCCGGCGGCGGCGCCTGCAGCGGCGACAGCTCCGAATGCTTGAAGCGCAGCGAGACCTTGCCACCGACGCGCAGCTCCATCGGCCCACTCGCCAGCCACTCGCCGCGCTTCTGCGAATCGGTGAGATAGTTCCAGACGTTCTCGATCGGTCCCGGCAGCAGCCGTTCGAAGCGGATCTCGGTCGGCGAGACGATCTCGGGATAGCCCGTCATTTGCGATTCCCTTTCCGGAGGGCTCGTTCGAGCTCGTCGAGCCGCATCGACCAGAAGCGCTCGTAATAGGTCAGCCACCGGTCGGCCGCGGCCAGCGGCCCCGCGGCAAGCCGGCAGCGATGCAAGCGGCCCTCGATGGTCCGGCTCAATAACCCCGCCCTCTCCAGCACCTTCACGTGCTTGGCCGCGGCGGCGAACGACATGTCGAACGGCTCGGCCAGCTCCCCGACCGTGCGCGCGCCGCTCGACAGCCGGCGCAGCATGGCGCGGCGGGTCGGATCGGACAGCGCGCCAAACACGCGATCCAGGCTGGCAGAAGGTTGTTCAACCATATGGTTTAACATATGGGATGCATTTCCGATGTTCAACCAAAAAGTTGAATGAGACCGGGACGGTGGCAGCGGACATGCCACACAAACGCCCTATCCGGCCGGCAACAGCCCTTCCGGCATGGCGTTTCTTCGGTATCGGATTCACGCGACAGGAGCAGCCCATGTTGCCGAACATGCCCCGTTCGAAACTTCGCCTGTACACGATCTTCCTGGTTGCCGGCGTCTTCCTTGCCGGTGCCGCGCCGTATGCCGCGCGTGCCCAATCGGGCGATGCCCTGGCGCATGCCGAGCGCACCTGCCTCGACCACGGCATCGGCCCCAATTCGGTGACCTTCGACACCTGCACCGAGCGCGCCGCGTCGGCTTATGATCAGGGCGCACCGGGCCTTGCCGTGGAAGACGCGCATCGCGTCGCCGAGGCGCAACAGGCCTGCATGTCCTACGATCTCGACCCGCAGACGCTGGGCTATCACCAGTGCGTTGCCCGGCAAGCCGATCGAGCCCCTTCCACGACGATTCGCGCGCTCCGGTATTGAGGCGGTCGGACCGCGGAACAAGGGCCGGCCGGGCAGTTGCCCGGCCGGCCTTTTTCGTGGGTAGAGTCGGACATGGATCCCCTGCCCGCCTCCGTGCTTCCCGCCGGCGTTCGCGCCCGCATCGTTCCCGGCATCAACGGCCTCGACATCCACCTGCTCGAAGCCGGTCACGAGACGCCGGGCCGCCCGGCGGTCCTGCTGCTGCACGGCTTTCCCGAAATCGCCTACAGCTGGCGCAAGGTGCTGCCGGCGCTCGCTGCCGCGGGCTACCACGCGATCGCGCCGGACCAGCGCGGCTACGGCCGCACCACAGGTTGGGACGCCGACTACGACGGCGACCTCACCGGCTTCCGGTTCATGAATCTGCTGCGCGACGCGATCGGCGTGCTGTTCGCGTCAGGCCATCGCACCGCCGAGGCGGTGGTCGGCCACGACTTCGGCGCCTCGGTCGCGGCCTACGCGGCGCTGGTTCGCGGCGATATCTTCAAACGCATGGTGCTGATGAGCGCGCCGTTCGGCGGCCCCCCGTCGGTGCCGTTCGGTGCACCGCCCGCCAAAGCGCCGGACATCCACGCTGCCCTCGCAGGGCTGTCGCGGCCGCGCAAGCATTACCAGTGGTACTACTCGACGCGGCCCGCCAACGAAAACATGTGGCGCGCCAAGCAGGGCGTGCATGATTTCCTGCGCGCCTACTACCATCACAAGAGCGCCGACTGGAAAGCCAACAAGCCGTTCGAGCTGAAAGGCTGGACGGCCGAAGAGCTGGCCAAGATGCCGACGTATTACATCATGGACGCGGGTGACGGCATGGCCGAGACGGTGGCCAAGGAGATGCCGTCGGCCGCCGAGGTCGCCAGCAACAAGTGGCTGACCGAGGCCGAGCTCAAGGTCTACAGCGAGGAGTACCAGCGCAACGGCTTCCAGGGCGGACTGAACTGGTATCGCGTGCGCACCACGGGCCGCGCGAACGGCGAGCTCGAGGTCTTCACCGGCCGCACCGTCGACGTGCCGTCGACCTTCATCTCCGGCAAGAGCGACTGGGGTATCTACCAGACACCCGGCGCGATCGAGCGCATGCAGAAGAGCGTCTGCACCAAGATGAAGGAGATCTACCTCATCGACGGCGCCGGCCACTGGGTGCAGCAGGAACAGCCGGACGAGGTCAACCGGCTGCTGATTCAGTTCCTCAAGTCGTAACCTCCTCCCCCGTCAGACGCAGGAGTGTCCGGGGAAAAATTCGCGAGTCGTTTCAAAGTGTTGGCGGGGCACCAACGGATGCGTGTTGCTGGCACTCTCGACTCGGGATTGCGAATCTGAGTCATTAGAATCACTTAGAACCGTTCCCCGGACAGTCCTGCCCAGTGGGGGAGAGGAGGAAGACACGTTTAGTCCGAAAGCCGCCAGCGGGTCGGTGTGCCGCCGCGTATCGACGCGCGCATGACCGATACAGACGTCCAGAACTTCGTTACCCGCTTCGCCGCGGCTTGGGCCGCGCGCGACGGCGAGGCCTTCCTTGCGCTGTGGCATCCCGACGGCGTGCTGCACTCGCCGCTCTACGACCGGCCCGTGCTCGGCAAGGAGCTCGGGCGGCTCACCGAGCTCGTGAAGGAGCGCGCGCCCGATAGCGTCTGGCAGCTGCTCGACTGGACGGCGCGCGGCGATACCGTGATCGTCGAATGGCAGAACACGCGCACCGCCGGCGGGCAGCGCTTCGACTGGCGTGGCGTCGACAAGTTCCGCCTGCGCGAGGGCCGCATCGTCGAGGAGCGTGTGTACATGGACACCGCACCGCTGCGCGCGGCCGCAGAAGGCCTTACTTTGCGTCCGGTGATGGCGCTCT
>DASXQC010000238.1:0-13617 GCA_036493235.1 Reyranella sp. | reverse complement strand
GGTCTTGAGATCGTCGGCCACGACCAGCGCGACCGGCCTGCCGGTGAACGACCACACGAACTTGCGCAGCTTCCCGTCGAGGCCAGGCAGGAAGAAGTCGGGGACGCGATCGCCGGGTTTCAAGGAGAGCGCGGGAGTCATCTTGGTCCGCGGGCAGGCAATGGTGGGCGCGGTAGGGATTGAACCTACGACCCCACCCGTGTGAAGGGTGTGCTCTCCCGCTGAGCTACGCGCCCGGAAGGCGGGTGTGTAGGGCCTCCGATGTCCCCCGTCAATAAGAGGGGCGTCAACGGCTGGCGAGCATCTCCAAGGCCTGCGGCAGGGCGTCGAACCGCTCGATCACCGCCTCGGCGCCGAGCTCGCTGGCCGGCTTGGTCGAATATCCCCAGCTCACCAGCACGGCCGGCAGACCGGCGGCATGGGCCGCTTCGACGTCGTGGATCGAATCGCCGATCATCACGGCGCGGTCCGGCGTGCGGCCCATGCGTTCGAGCAGCATCAGGATGTGGCGCGGGTTGGGCTTGCGCACCGGGAAGGTATCGGCGCCGGCTAGGTCCGTTATCGGCGGCATCAACTTTAAATGCTCGAGGATCATGCGGGACGGCCGCTCGAACTTGTTGGTGCACACGCCCTGCTTCAAGCCGAGCTTGCCGAAGTGGCGCACCACCTCGGCCACGCCGGCGAACGCCGTGGTATGGCCGACCGGATCGGCCTCGTAATAGCGCACGAACTCAGCGGTGGCGGCGCTCAGCGCCTCGTCGTCGAGCGTCTTGCCGTGCTTCGTGAACGCCTTGTTCATGGTGACCTTGCTGCCCTGGCCCATGAAGATCCGCACGTCGTCCTCGCTGACCGGCGGCAGGCCGCGGTCGGCCAGCACGCGGCTCACCGCCACCTGCATGTCCTTGGCGCTGTCGATCAGGGTGCCGTCGAGGTCGTAGAGGACCGTGTCGAAGCGGCTGGCGATTTTCTTGTCGGCGTCGGGCTGCATGTTACCCCCTTAGCACATCTTGCCGTCCGGCCGCCGCCGTGGCATCGGAACCGACATGAAATCACCCCCCGCGGTGGTGGTGCTGGCGGCGGGGGCCGGCACACGCATGAAATCCGCGCTGCCCAAGGTGTTGCACCCGATCGCGGGCAAGCCGATGTTGGCCCACGTGCTGGCCAGCGTGGCCCGCCTCAAGCCCGCGAAGGTCGTCGGTGTGATCGCGCCTGGCGCCGAGACGGTCGCCAAGGCCTTCGCGCCGCATCCGACGGCGGTGCAGAAGAAGGCGCTCGGCACCGGCGATGCGGTCAAGGCGGCACTTCCCGCCCTTCGCGGACATTCCGGGCCGGTGCTGGTGGTCTATGGCGATTCGCCGCTGATCACGACGGCGAGCCTGCAACGCCTGCTCGACAGCTGCCGCAAGGCCAAGGCTTCGGTCGGCGTGCTGGGCTTCGTGGCGCGCGATCCATCGCCGTACGGCCGGCTGATCGTGAACGGCGGCGCGCTGGAGAAGATCGTCGAGAGCAAGGACGCGAACCTCGCGGAGAAGGCGATCGATTTCGTCAACTCCGGCGTCATGTGCCTCGACGGCGCACTAATCGCCAAGCTGCTGGGCGCGATCGGCAACGACAACGTGAAGAGCGAGTTCTATCTCACCGACGCGGTCGGCATCGCCCGCGCCCGTGGCCTGAAGGCAATCGCCGTTGAAGGCCAAGAGGCCGAGTTCCAGGGCGTCAACTCACGCGCCGAGCTCGCCGCGGCCGAGCGCGCCATGCAGCAGCAGTTGCGCGAGCGTGCGATGACGGCCGGCGTGACGATGACCGATCCCGACACGGTCTGGCTGTCGGCCGACACGAAGCTTGGCAACGACGTCACGATCGGGCCCAACGTGCGCTTCGGGCCGGGCGTGACGGTCGCCAGCGACGTACGCATCAACGCCTTCTGCGACATCGAGGGTGCCAGCATCGGCAAGGGCGCAATTATAGGTCCGTTTGCGCGCTTAAGGCCGGGTTCGGACGTGGCCGGCGACGTGCATATCGGCAACTTCGTCGAGCTAAAGGCCACGAAGATGAGCCGCGGCGCCAAGGCCAACCACTTCGCCTATCTCGGCGATTCGGAGATTGGTGCCGCCAGCAACATCGGCGCCGGGACGATCTTCGTGAACTACGACGGCTACGGGAAGCACCGCACCTTGGTCGGCGACGACGTCTTCATCGGCTCCAACAGCTCGCTGGTCGCGCCGGTGCGCGTCGGCAAGGGCGCCAACGTGACCGCCGGGAGCGTGATCACCGAGGACGTGCCGGCCGGCGCCCTGGCATTCGGCCGTGCCCGGCAGGAGACAAAGAAGGGGCGCGCCGGGCCGCTTCGTGCGAAACTCCAGGCCAGGGCTGCCGCTGCCAAGCGGCACAAGGGAAAGAAGTAGAGTCCAAGGGTCATCCGGGGGTCGTCGGGAATGTGCGGCATCATCGGAATCATCGGCAAGGCGCCGGTCACGCCCTTGCTGGTCGACGCGCTGAAACGTCTGGAATATCGCGGCTACGATTCGTCGGGCGTCGCCACTCTCGTGAACGGCCATATCGAGCGGCGCCGCGCGGAGGGCAAGCTCGTGCGGCTGGAGGAGCGGCTCGGCCGTGAGCCGCTGGCCGGCACGATCGGCATCGGCCACACCCGCTGGGCGACCCACGGCAAGCCTTCCGAGCGCAACGCCCATCCGATCGCGACCGACCGTGTGGCAGTGGTGCACAACGGCATCATCGAGAACTTCCAGGAGCTGAAGGCCGAACTGGTCGCCGAGGGCCGCACCTTCGACAGCGACACCGACACCGAGGTGGTGGCGCAGCTCCTCACCTCCCTCCTGCAGAAGCAGATGTCGCCCGAGGCGGCGATGGGCGCGGCGATGGACCGGCTGCGCGGCGCGTTCGCGCTGGTGGCGCTGTTCAGCGGCCGCCACGACATCCTGCTGGGCGCTCGGCGCGGCAGCTCGCTGGCGATCGGCTACGGCGACGGCGAGATGTATATCGGCACCGACGCGCTGGCGCTGGCGCCCTTTACCAAGCGGGTGAGCTATCTCGAGGACGACGACTGGGTCGTGCTCCAGGCCGACGGTTGCAAGGTCTACCAGGGCACGACCGAGGTGCAGCGCGAGGTCCGCCAGAGCGGCATCTCGGGCGCGATGATCGGCAAGGGCAACCACCGCCACTTCATGCTCAAGGAAATCCACGAGCAGCCGGCGGTGATCGGCGACACGCTGCACACCTACCTCGATCCCGCGACGCGCAAGGTCACGCTGCCACCGCTGCCGGTCGACTGGACCAAGGTGAGCCGCCTCACCATGACGGCCTGCGGCACCGCCTTCTACGCCTGCCTGCTCGCCAAGTACTGGTTCGAATCGCTCGCCCGTCTGCCGGTCGAGGCCGAGGTCGCCTCTGAGCTGCGCTACCGCGAGCCGCCGCTGCCGGAGAACGGCGTGTGCATTGCCGTCTCGCAGTCGGGCGAGACGGTCGATACCCTGGCGGCGATCCGCTACGCCAAGGCCAACAAGCAGACCATCCTGTCCGTGGTGAACGTGCCGGAGAGCGCGATCGCCCGCGAATCGCACGGCGTGCTGCCGACGCTGGCCGGGCCCGAAATCGGCGTCGCCTCGACCAAGGCCTTCACCACCCAGCTCACCGTGCTGCTGACCGCCGCGATCGCCGCCGGCCGCGCGCGCGGCACGCTGAGCGAGGCCGACGAGGCCAAGCTCGCCCATGCGCTGATCGAGCTGCCGGCGCACATCAACGAGGCGCTGAACAAGGAAGAGGACTACCGCCGCATCTCCGAGGAGATCCTCGCCGAGGCGCGCGACGTGCTCTATCTCGGCCGTGGCACCTCGTTCCCGGTGGCCCTCGAGGGCGCGCTGAAGCTCAAGGAGATCTCCTACATCCACGCCGAGGGCTATGCCGCCGGCGAGATGAAGCACGGCCCGATCGCGCTGATCGACGAGCTGGTGCCGGTCGTGGTGGTGGCGCCGAGCGACGGCCTGTTCGACAAGACCGCCTCGAACTTCGAGCAGGTCAAGGCGCGCGGTGGCAAGCTGGTGCTGATCAGCGACGCCCGGGGCGTGGCGCGGCTCGGCGGCCAGGCGGCGGCCTCGGTGACCCTGCCGCCGATCGACCCGGTGGTGGCGCCGATCCTCTACACGATCCCGGTGCAGTTGCTCGCCTATCACACGGCGGTGGCCAAAGGCACCGACGTCGACCAGCCGCGTAATCTCGCCAAGAGCGTGACTGTCGAGTAGAACTCGCGACTTGGCCTACTTGGCGTTGCCCGCCCGCATGCTGAAGGTGAGCACGTTGCGGTCGCTGTCGCGGCGGTAGTCGGCTGCGTCGGTCAGCGTGCGCAGCAGGTGGATGCCGAGCCCGCCGATCTGACGTTCCTCGATGGGGACCTGGAGGTCGGGTATCGGCCGTGTCAGCGGATTGAAGGCGCTGCCACCATCGCTCACGGTCGCATGCAGGCGGCCATCGCTATACGCGACGCGGACGTCGATCTCCTGGTGTCCGCCGGTAGGGAAGGCGTAGGCGATGACATTCGCCAGGACCTCCTCGAGCGCAAGGTTGAAGCGGTGCGCGGTGCGGCTCGAGAGGGCATGCATGGTGCAGAAGGCCTCGAGTTCGGCGGCCACCTTCGGAATGGCTGCCACGTCGTTGGCCACCTTGAGCGTGAGCAGGTCGGCGGTCATGTCGGGCTCAATGCTCGAAGCCGAGGCGGATGCGCTGGCGGTCGCCGTCGGAATCGGTGGTGAGCCGGGTCGCCAGCCGGCGGATCATGACGGCGGCGAGGCGGGTGAGCTGCGTGGCATCGGCGAGCAGTTCCTTGGGACTCGGCGCGGCGGCGCCCGCCACCAGCGGCTTGCCACGATACTCGGTCGTCACCTCGAGCCAGTATTCGTCGAACGACATGGTGATGCGCGCCTTCGTGCCGGGAGCGATCAGCAGCTCGAGCGCCTCGGCGGTCTCGATCATGGCGCGAGCGGCGCGCTGGATGACGTCGCGGCGCGCGCCCCAGATGCCGCCTTGCTGGTCGGCGAACTGCTCCAGCGCATCGAGCGAGTCGATGCCGGGCGTGAAGTCGATCGATGCGCTCTTCTTGATGCCGATGCGGAAGAAGGCGTTGAGCATCAGCGCGGTCAGCATGCCGATCGCCATGGGCGAGCCCACCACCGGCTGCAGGAAGGCCGGCGCGTCGGCATAGAAGCCCGGGAACAGGTAGCGCGTGACGGCAAGCAGCAGCGCGAAGGCGACCACCAGGGTGCGGCGGCCATCCATCAGCCGGCTCACCATGGCCTGCATGCCGTTGACGATGGTGAAGCACGCCGTGAACACCAGCGCGCTGCCCAGCACGCCGCGCGGCGCCAGGATAATGAGCTCCTGCGCAAACGGCACGAACGACAGGACGATGAACACCGCGCCCGCGGCAAGGCCCACGACTCGCGAGTTGACGCCGGTCGTGATGGTGAGGCCGACCGAGGCCGAAGAGGTGCTGATGGGCACGCTGCCCATCAGGCCGCCGAAGAACATGCCGATGCTGTTGGCGGTGAGCCCGCGCTGGATCGCCTGCATGTCGGGCCGAGTCCAGTTGGCGTCGTTGATCTTCTGGATGGTGCTGAAATCGCCCAGTGCCCGCAGCGACGCGGCGAGGGCGGCGACGGCGAACGGCACGGCGAGGTTGGGCGCGAAGGTCGGCCAGCCCGAGACCGGCAGCGGCAAGCTGGGCACGATCTCCGACACATGCGTCTCGGAGAACGGCACGAAACCCAGCAGCGCGCCCGCCACGTAACCCGTCGCGAGCACGATCAGCACGACATAGAGCCGGATGTTGGCCGCGCCCCAGACGAACAGGCCGATCGTCACCAGCAGGCAGACGACGCCCAGCGCCGCGCCCGGCTCCATGTTGCCGTGCATGACGTCGCCCGCGGCCGAGACGCCGGTGATCAGGTTGAAGCCGATGATGCCGAGCGTGAGGCCGCTCATCAGCATGGCGAAGCCCGCGATCTCGGTCGGCAGATAGGGCCGCAGGCGATGGATCAGCCGCGCCAGCATGAACTGGACGAGGCCGGCGAACATCGCCATGCCGGCGACCAGCGGCAGGCCACCCTGTTTCGCCGCCGCCACGCTCACGGTGAAGCAGACGCCGGAGAACGCAGCCGGCATCAGCGCGCCGCTGCCGAGGTCCCGGCCGCGCAGGCTGAGCAGCAGGCTGCAAATCCCGGTCGCGAGCAGCGACGCCGACAGGACCTGTCGTTCGATCTCGTGTGAAACGCCGGCCGCTTCGATCACCAGCAGCGGGAACGCCGTCGTCACGGTCGCGAGCAGCACGTGCTGCACGGCCGACACCCAGAGCACCAGCGCAGGCGGCCGCTCGTCGACCCCCCAGGTCACGCCGGCGGGCTTCACCGCCGGGCGTTGCCGCCGTCCGGGCTCGCTCGGGGGAGCGCTGCGCAGATAGTCCACGATCCGCGATACATTCGATACAATCGGCACGTTACGCCTCGTCGCTCGCGCAATCACCTTACACTCTTGTGGCACTCTGCGGAGGCGAGCGGCATAATTTTGCCCCCCGCACCAGATGGACAATCGATGGAAGCAACCGAGAGCCGCGACCGCGGCACCACCACCTTGCGCATCTCCGGACGGGTCGACGGCTCGGTGTCGAAGCTGCTCGAGCAGCGCGTGCAGGACATCGTCTCGCGCGACGAGCACGTCATCGTCGATCTCGGCGGCATGAACTACGTGTCGAGCGCGGGCCTACGCTGCTTTATCATCCTCGCCAAGCACGCCAGGTCCAAACAGAAGATCATCGCGCTGGTCGCCCTGCAGGACGAGGTCTCCGAGATCTTCGAGATCTCGGGCCTGCTCGCATTGTTCAAGGTCTACGGAACGGTGGATGACGCTGTCGCAGCCCTTCCCCGCTGAGGGGGCTGCACCGCGCGGTGTCGGCGCCTGGCTGCTGCTCAACCTGCTGGTCCTGATCGCCTACAGCGTGCTAGGCGTGGTCATCCTGTTCTTCGGCATCGGCCCCGCCAAGATCAGCCCGATCTACCCGCCTGCCGGCATCGCCGTCGCCGCCGTCGTGGTACTGGGGCCGCGCATCCTGCCGGCCATCTTCATCGGCGAGTTCCTGAACGGCTTTCCGCTCTTCTTCCAGCCCGACACCACCGTGCCGATGTACTTTCTGGCCAATATCGGCACGGGCATCGGTGGCACGCTGGAAGCGTGGATCGGCGCCCAGCTGCTGCTGCGGCTCACCGGCACTTGGCATCCGTTTGACCGCTCACGGGACGTCGTTGTCTTTCTGCTCGGCGTCTCGCTTGCGGCGGCCCTGCCTGGCGGCACGATCGGTTCGTTTTCGCTGTGGCTTGGCGGCTTCGTGCCACCAGGCGAGTTCGGCATCACCTTTCTGACGTTCTTTCTCGCGGACGCCTCGGGTATCGCGGTGTTCGCTGCCCTCGTATTGGCCTGGGTGCGGGAGCCGCGGCTCGATCGCACCATCGTCACCACCTGTCTGATCACCGTCGCCGGCACGGCACTGATCGCCGCCTTGGCGAACATCACCCGCTTCGCAGTCGATTTCCTCTACCTGCCGCTGCTGCTGTGGACCGCTTTCCGCGCCGGTCCGCGCGGCGTCACGGTGGCGGCGACGGCGATCACCGCCTTCGCCATCCTGACGACGATCAACGGCGTCGGTTCGTTCGTCGGCAGAACGCCCAACGAATCGATCCTGCTGCTGGAGGTGTTCCTCGCGGTGATCACCTTCACCGGTCTGCTGACCGTCGCGATCCTGGCCCAGCGCCGCGCCGCCGAGGTCGCGCTCGAGGCGCACAACCGCATGCTCGAGCAGCGCGTGCGCGAACGCACCGCCGAGGTCGCCGAGAAGAACCGCCTGCTCGAGGAGAAGCAGGCGCGCATCGACGACGACCTCAACACCGCGCGCGTGCTGCAGAGCTCGATCCTGCCGGCGGACTTCTCCGCCTATCGCGCCACGGCGATCGCAGCGTCGATGCGCCCGGCGCTCGAGGTGAGCGGCGACTTCTACGACGTCTTCCCGCTGACCGCCGGGCGGCTCGGCCTGGTGGTGGCCGACGTCTCCGGCAAGGGCGTGGCGGCGGCCTTCTTCATGGCGGTGACGCGCACGCTCCTGCGCAGCATGGCGGGGGAGTGCGAATCGCCCGCCGGCTGCCTGGCCCGCGTGAACGAGACGCTGTGCCGCGAGAACCCGATCGAGATGTTCGTGACGGCGCTCTACGCCGAGCTCGATGAGGCGACGGGCGCGGTGCGGCTGGCCAATGCCGGCCACTGCGAGCCGATCGTGGTGCGCGCCGATGGCCAGGCCGAGACGGTGAGGCGGGCGGGTGACCCGCCGCTCGGCGTGATGGCTGGACGCCAGTTCGCGGAGCGCAGCGTCTCGCTCGCGCCCGGTGAGATGCTGTTCCTCTATACCGACGGCGTCACCGAGGCGGTCAATGTCGAGGGCGAGCAGTTCCGCACGGCCCGCCTGGTCGAGATCGCACAGGCCTCGGCCGGCCGCTCGCCGCAGGAGCTGATGCTCGCCGTCATCGGGCGCGTCGAGAAATTCTCGGCGGGCACCCTGCAGGCCGACGACATCACCTGCCTGGTGGTGCGCCGGAACCTCTGAGGCCGGATGAGATCAGCGCTGGCCCTGCGGCAGTCCGGGCGCGAGGCCCTGCGGCGCCGCCGGGGCGGGCTGGGCGGCGCGGGGCTGCGGCTGGGCAGGGGCCGGACGTGGCTGCTGCGCAGGCATCATGGTCTGGACGACGGCGCGGATCTTCGCCTGCTCGGCCTCGGCCGCCTTCTTGAATTCTTCCTCGTTGAGGAAGTGATCCTTGTTCGTGTCCATGTGCAGGAACTGCGTGACCGCGAAGGCGGTGAGTTCGACGCGATCGAGGAAGTGGTCCTTGTTGGTGTCGATCTCGGCGAACTTCAGCAGGGCGATCTTCTTGCGGAGCTCGAACGGCGGCAGGCCCTGAGCCTGCGGTCCGTCGGCCGGCCCGGCGAGCGCGGCGTATTCCTGCTCGCTCACCTTGGCGTCGTTGTTCTTGTCGAGCTGGTCGGCCGAGCGCAGCTGCATGTCGATGAAGTCGTTGATCGCGACCATGCCCTGCCGGCGGCGCGCCTCGATCTCGCGGCGGGCCTGCTCTTCGCGGCGCAGTGAATTCTGCACGACCAGGCGCAGCTCCGGCTCGGTGATGCGGTTGTCTCGGTCCATGTCGTACTGGTTGAACTCGGCATGCACCAGCGCCTCGGCCTCGGCGCGCTCGACGAAGCCGTCGCGGTTCGTGTCGAGGTTCTGGAACTCGGCGCGCGCGCGGGCGCGGCGGTCCTCGAGCGAGGGTGCGCCCGCGCCGTCCGTGCTGTAGGGCGGCTCGGCGACCTTGAGGAACTCCTCGAGGCTCAGCTTGCCGTCCTTGTTGGCGTCGAGCTGCTCGAACGTCTTCATGCGGTACTTCAGGAAATCCGCACGAGTCACTTCACCCTTCTTCTCGGTGTCGATCTCAGCGAACCAGGTCGGCAGCGGCACCGGTGCATTGGCATTGGGCGCCGGTGCCGGCGTCGGGATGGCTCCGGCGGCGCCGGGCGTGGCCGGCGGCGGCAGCGTACTGTTCGGCGCCGGGGCCGTCTGCGGCGCGGGCGGACGACTGGCCGGCCAGCCCGTGGTGGGTGGAGTCTGTGCGGCGGCGGGGAGGGTCAGTGCGACTGCGGCGATGAAGAGGGCAGGGCTGAAAAAGCGATCCATCGGCAGCAGTTCCGCAAGCATAAGAGAGGGGCCTTCGTATCGTCGGCAAGACGGTGCGTTGTCAACGTCCGCCCAGCGAGCGATCATGCGGCGCAATCACGCCGAATTCATGACGCGACGACCTGCGGGGTTGCGCCTCGCTCAGCAATCGTCCATCGTGACACAGATCGCAGACCCCGAAGAAGGGTCGCAAGTACTTGGGAGGCAAGGGTAATTTCGCGGCGACTGCGTTGTGAAGGGCGCCAGCTGCGAAACCGAAAACCACATGGCAGTCCCTGTTTCATCCTCGGCTGCACCGTTGCTGAGCGTCCAAGACGTCTCGGTTCGCTTCGGTGGCATCGTCGCGCTGGACGGCGTGACCTTCGATGTCTTCCCCGGCCAGATCGCCGGCTTGATCGGCCCGAACGGCGCCGGCAAGACGACACTCTTCAACTGCCTGAGCCGGCTCTACACGCCCAACGGCGGTGACGTGCTGTTCGAGGGCAAGTCGATCCTCGGCCAACCGCGCTACGCCATTCCCTATATCGGCATCGGCCGCACCTTTCAGAACGTGGCGTTGTTCGACCGCATGTCGGTGCTCGACAACATCAAGGTCGGCTGCCACAGCCGCAGCACTACCAGCTTCTTCGACAACGCCGTCCGCCTGCCCAAGGTGCGCGAGGAAGAGCAACGCATCGCCGAGCGCGCCGAGGAGCTGATCGAGTTCATGGACCTCGTGCCGTTCAAGCACGCGCTCGCCGGGCCGCTGCCGTTCCCGATCCGCAAGCGCGTCGAGCTCGCGCGTGCGCTCGGCTCCAGCCCCAAGCTGCTGTTGCTCGACGAGCCGGCCGCCGGCCTGAACCACGAGGAGATCGAGACCCTGAAGGGCCAGATCCGCCGCGTGCGCGACACGCAGCATGTGACCGTGCTGCTCGTCGAGCATCACATGAGCCTGGTGATGTCGGTGTCGGACAAGGTGGTGGCGATCGACTTCGGCAAGAAGATCGCCGACGGAACGCCGGCGCAAGTCCAGCGCGATCCCGAGGTGATCCGCGCCTACCTGGGAACCTCGTGATGCTGTCGCTGCTCGAAGTGAAGGGATTGAAGGCCTACTACGGCCAGACCCAGGCGCTCTACGACGTGGGCTTCGACATCGCCGAAGGCGGCATCACCACCCTGCTGGGCGCCAACGGCGCCGGCAAGACGACGACGCTCCGCGCGATCTGCAACATGGTGCGCCGCGACGGCTCCGTCCGCTTCGGTGGCAAGGATCTCGTCGGCATGCCGACCGAGGAGATCGTGCGGCTCAGGATCGCCCATGTGCCCGAGGGCCGCGGTACCTTCACCACGCTGACGGTCGACGAGAACCTGCGCATTGCCGCCTACACCAACCGGGACAAGGGTGTGGTCGCGGCCGAGCGCGATCGCGTGTTCGGCTACTTCCCGCGCCTCAAGGAGCGCATCCAGCAGCAGGCCGGCACCCTGTCGGGCGGCGAGCAGCAGATGCTGGCGATCGCCCGCGCGCTGATGCTGAAGCCGCGCCTGATGTTGCTCGACGAGCCGTCGTTCGGCCTGGCGCCGCTGGTCGTGGTCGAGATCTTCCGTATCCTGCGCCGCATCAACGAGGAGGAGAAGGTGAGCATCCTGCTGGTCGAGCAGAATGCCGCGCTCGCCCTCGACCTCGCCACCCATGCCTACGTCCTGGAGACCGGACACGTCGTCATGTCGGGGCCGTCCGAAGTCGTGAAGAACGACGAGAACGTGCGCAAGTCGTACCTGGGCTATTGAGATCGGGGTTACTGAGGCAGCCATGGAACAATTCCTCCAGCAGCTCGCATCCGGCCTTGCCAACGGCGCCATCTACGCCTGCGTCGCTCTCGCTCTGGTCATGATCTACGTCTCGACCGACCACCTGAACTTCGCCCAGGGCGAGATGGCGATGTTCTCGACCTACATCGCCTGGCAGCTGATGGCGTGGGGCCTGGACTACTGGGTCGCGTTCATCCTGACCGTGCTGATCTCCTTCGTGCTGGGCGTAATGATCGAGCGCGTCGTCTTGCGACCGTTGCATAATGCGCCGGTTCTTTCGGTCGTCGTGGTGTTCATCGGCCTGCTGGCCATCTGCAACTCCATGGCCGGCGCGATCTGGAGCTACCTGATCAAGGAATTCCCCTCGCCGTTCCCGAAGTCGAGCTTCGGCATCGCGGGCGTGATCGGCCCGCACCAGCTCGGCGTCGTGCTGGTCACCCTGATCGTGCTGACCCTGCTGTTCGTATTCTTCCGCTTCACGCCGCTCGGGCTCGCCATGCGCGCCGCGGCGCAGAACCCGCAGATGGCCCGCCTGGTCGGCGTGCGGGTCGACTGGATGCTGGCGCTGGGCTGGGGCCTTGCCGCCTCGGTCGGCGCGGTTGCCGGCATCATGGTGGCGCACATCGTCTATCTCGACCCCAACATGATGGCCGGCATCCTGCTCTACGCCTTCGCCAGCGCCCTGGTGGGCGGCATCGGCAACCCGGGTGGCGCGGTGGTCGGCGGCTTCATCGTCGGTGTGCTCGAGAACATGGTCGCCTACGCCGGCAACATGATCGAGAAGACGACCGGCGTGTACATCATCGGCAACGGGGAGAAGCTCACCGTCGCCCTGGTCATCGTCATCTTCGTGCTGACCGTGAAGCCCGCCGGCCTGTTCGGCCGGGTCGTCGTGAAGAGGGTCTGACATGCCGCCATTCCCGAAGAAGTGGCTGATCGTCCTGCTGGTGCTGGGCTTCGGGATCCCGCTGCTCAACCCGCTGCTGCCCGATGTCGTGTCGAGCTACCGGCTGTTCCTGGTCAGCACCATGATCATCGCCGCCATCGCGGTGCTGGGCCTCAATCTGCTGACCGGCTTCAACGGCCAGATCTCGCTCGGCCACGGAGCCTTCTACGCGGTCGGCGCCTATGCGGCGGCGATCCTGATGGACCAATACGACGTGCCGTACTACGCGACCCTGCCAATCGCGGCGGCGGTCTGCTTCGTGGTCGGCTACCTATTCGGCCAGCCGGCGCTCAAGCTCGAGGGACATTATCTCGCGCTTGCTACCTTCGCGCTGGCGCTCTCGGTGCCGCAGATCCTGAAGTACAAGTGGCTCGAGGGCATCACCGGCGGCGTGCAGGGCATCGTGCTTTCGAAGCCCGAGGCGCCGTTCGGCCTGCCCTTGTCCGAAGACCAGTGGCTCTACTACTACTGCTTCATCGTCATGGTGATCCTGTTCTGGCTCTCGCATAACCTCCTGAACAGCCGCAGCGGCCGCGCCATGATGGCGATCCGCGACTATCCGATCGCCGCCGACACGATGGGCATCAACCTGCGGCTCTACAAGACGGTGACTTTCGGCATCAGCGCCGCCATCACCGGCATCGCGGGCGCCCTCTCGGCCTCGGCGATCGCCTTCGTGGCGCCCGACAGCTTCAACATCTTCCTGTCGATCAAGTTCCTGATCGGCCTGGTGGTGGGCGGCGTCGGTTCGCTGGCCGGCTGCATCGTCGGCGGCATCTTCTACGTGCTGGTCGACAATTCGGCCCAGGCGCTGTCGACCTTCATCAAGAACGATCTCGGCCTGCAATTCGACCTGTCGGCCTACACCGTGTTCGGCATCCTGCTGATCGCGCTGATGTACATGATGCCGATGGGCATCGTCGGCGGCGTCTACGCCGCGATCCGCAGCCTGCGTGGGTCGAAGGCGCCGCTGGCGTCCGAACGTCCCGCCGTGGCGGCCAGCAAGCCGGCGGCGAGCCGCCAGGGCCACTGAACCAGAGTCTGTGTCAAATCGGAGAGCGTGAGGTTTTGTGATGATGTGACCTCGAACAGGGAGGCTGAACGTGAA
>DASXQC010000237.1:0-7935 GCA_036493235.1 Reyranella sp. | reverse complement strand
GATCTCGGCGGCGGCCTGATCATGGCCGAAGCCGTGATGCTCGATCTCGGCCAGGCGATCGGCCGTCAGCATGCGCACGACGTCGTCTACGACGCGGCGCAAGCCGCCTTTGTCGAAGGCAAGTCGTTCTCCGACCTGCTCGGCGCCGACAAGCGTGTGACGGCACACATGGACAAGAAGGCGATCGGCAAGCTGCTCGATCCGACCGCCTACACGGGACTGTGCGCCCAGATGGCACGCGCATCGGCCTCTCGCGGCCGTGCGGCGGCCCAGGAACTCCAACGGGTGAAGGCATGAGCACGATCGACGAACCCTCACTCAAGGCCATGCTCGCGCGAGCGGGCCTTCCTCATTCACTGGAGCAGGTGCGCGCCATCCTGCCAGGTGCCGAGATCGTTCAGCGCATGGTCGCGCGCGTGAATGCGCCGCTTCCGCGCGAGGCCGAACCCGCGACAACCTTCGACGTCGAGCAGAAGTGATGTCGATCCTGACCATCGCCGAGGCGGCCAAACAGATCGCCGCCAAAAAGCTCTCGCCCGTCGAATTTGCACAGGCGCATCTCGATCGCATCCGCCGCCTCGATCCGCAACTCCACGCCTTCCTGCTCGTGACCGAAGAGCGCGCGCTCGCTGACGCCAAGGCCGCCGAAGCGCGGCAGATGTCGGGCAGCCTGCGCGGGCCGCTCGACGGCATCCCGGTCGCGCACAAGGACATCTATTGCACCGCTGGCATCCGCACGACGGCGCATTCCAAACTGCTGGAGACCAACGTCCCAGCCGAGGATGCCCACACCGTGAAGAAGTGGGCCGATGCGGGCGTGGTCCTGCTGGGCAAGCTCGCAACGCACGAGTTCGCCTTCGGCGGGCCGTCGTTCGACCTGCCCTGGCCGCCGGCGCGCAATCCCTGGAACACCGAGCATTTCACCGCCGGCTCGTCGTCGGGCACCGGCGCGGCGGTCGCGGCCGGTCTCATCCTCGGCGGCACCGGCTCCGACACCGGCGGCTCGATCCGCGGGCCGGCGGCGCTGTGCGGCATCGCCGGCATCAAGCCGACGTATGGTCTCTCGAGCCGGCGCGGCATCCTGCCCCTCGCCTTCACCCTCGACCATGCCGGCCCGATGGCCTGGACCGCCGAGGACTGCGCGTTGCTGCTGCAGGCCATGGCCGGCCACGATCCGCTCGACCCGGCTAGCGTCGACCGCCCGGTACCGAACTTCACCGCCGACATCGGCAAGGGCGTGAAGGGCCTGCGCATCGGCGTGGTGCGGCACTTCTTCGAGACCGACCATCGCGCATCCGACGCGACTCGCAAGGGCATCGATGCAGCACTCGACTTCTTCCGCAAGGAAGGCGCGGAGGTGCGCGACATCACGCTCTCCCCGGCAGCCGACTATCACGCGGTTGGCTACCTGCTGATGATCACCGAGGCCTTCACCTTGCACGGGCCGTGGATGCGCAAGCATTTCCACGACTACGGCGAGCTGTTCCGCGACCGCGTCGCGCTTGCCGCGACCGTGAGTGGACCGGACATCGTGCAGGCGACGCGTCGCCGCCGCGTGCTGTGCCAGGAGATGGCGTCGGCGATGGCCGACCTCGACATCATCGTCAGCGCCTCCCAGCCCGGCGAGGCGCCGAAGATCGCCGACCTGCCGAAATGGGTGAACATGGAGAAGCCGTCCTTCACCATGCCGTGCAATGTCACCGGCTTCCCGGCGATCAGCATCTGCACCGGCTTCGGCGAAGGCGGCCTGCCGGTGTCGATCCAGCTCGCCGGCAAGCCGTTCAGCGAACCGACCCTGTTCCGCGCCGCCCACGCTTACGAGACGGCGACGCCTTGGCGGAGCAAGCGCCCGGTGATGGCGTCATAGTCTTGCCGGAGCGCGGGCGTCCCGCCCGCATCATGATCACGATTCTGAGCGGGCGGACGCCCGCGGTCCGGCAAGAGATCAGCGCTTGCGGATAGCGGGATTGATGGTGAACGACGTGCCGGCCGCGTCACCAGCATCGTAGGCGTCGGGCTCGATCATCCGCCGGGGACGTTCGACCGTCCGAAGCGCGAGGTCGAGCTTCTCGAGCTCGGTGTCGACGACGGCGGTCTTGAGCACGACGACACTGCGACCCGAGCTGTTCATTACCTCGTCCCGCTCCACCTTCATCGCCTCGAGCTTGTCGGCGATCGATCCAACCATGCCGAGCGCAAACGAGGCGTTCGCGAGATGTCGCTCCTGATGGCGGAACTGCCGGTATTCGCCGGATGTCTTGTACCGGCCGAGCTCCGTGCGCACCGCCGTATCGACGAGCTCGGTGAGAGTGTGCGCGGCCTCGATGTCCGCCGGCAGGCCGAAGAACACGTAACGCACCTCGCCCGCCGCGTCCTTCTCACGCCAGACGCGGCAGCCGCAGAAATCGGCGATGGCGCCGATACAGTCGTCGATCGGGATGCGCTTGCGATTGCGTGTCTCGTAGACGCGCCGCTCGCAGGCGGCCTCGCGGATCTCCACGTCGCTGAGCGACAGCTCGTAGCGATCCAGCAGCTCCGCCACCTTCGCGGCGGCGGACAGCGCCTCGCCTTCGGTACAGCCGTTGGCGACAGTCTTGGCGCGCAACGCCTGGATGCGCGCCCGAAGTTTGTCGATCGTGTCGCCGCTCAGGGCTTGATGCCCATTAGCTTCTGGGCGGTGCCGCCCAGGATGGCGATGCGGTCGTCGTCGCTCAAGCCCGGCGTCGACAGCACGAGATCGACCTCGGTGGCGGTCCACGGGAACGGATAATCGGTGCCGACCATGATCTGGCCGACGCCGCTCTCGGCGATCAGGTGGCGCAGCGCCTCGGGCGTGAACACGATGGTGTCGAAGAACAGCTGGCCGTCGCGCAGGTAGGCCGTCGGTTTCTTCTTCGGCAGCGGTCCCACACGATTTGGGAAGGTCTTGATCACTGCATCGGAGCGATTGGCGTAGGAGCCGAAATAACCGCCGCCATGCGCCGCGCAGATCTTGAGGCCCGGGAAGCGGTCGAGCGTGCCCTCGAAGATCAGGTGCGAGAGCGCAATCGTCGTCTCCAGCGGGTTGCCGATGGTGTTAGTCAGCAGGCCGCTGCCACCCAACCGGCCGCTCGGCTCGAGCTCGCGCGTGCCGGTCGGATGCAGGAACACCAGGACGCCGTGCTCCTCGCACTTCGCCCAGAAGGGATTGAACTTCGGATCGGCCAGCTCGAGGCCGGCGACGCTGCCGCCGACCGACACGCCGCGGAAGCCGAGCTTCTTCACCGCATGCTCGACCTGCTCGGCTGCGAGCTCCGGATGCTGCAGCGCCGCCGTCGCGAAGGCGACGAAGCGGTCGGGCTGCTTGGCGCAGAACTCGACCAGCGTCTCGTTCTGCAGCCGGATCAGCTCGGCCGACTCGTCCTTGCTGGCCTTGTACCAGTAGGGGTTGATGCTGAGGCATTCGACGTCGATGCACTGGCTGTCCATCGCGGCGATACGCGTGCTGGTGTCTTCCATCAGGAGGCCCGGCGCCTCGAGCGGATGCTTGATCACCGCCATCGCCTTGGGAACGCAACAATGGGCGTGGATGTCGACCGTCTTCACCCGCTTGCCTGCCACGACGACCTCGCGGCGCTTGGCGTGGGCGTGGTCGTGCCCATGGCCGTGCTCGGCCGCGGCCGCCGTAAAGGCGCAGTGGGTGAAGGCGATACCGGATTGATTGCTCATGGTGTCCTCAATGGCCCTGTCAGCGGCCCAATCAATGGAAGGTGCGGCCGGAGTCGATGACGATGGTCTGGCCCGTCATGGTGTTGGTACGGCACATGGTGACGACCTGGTCGGCGCAGTCGTCCTTGTCGGCCGCCATGCCGAGCAGCGAGGCCTTGCGGCCGGTCTCGATCACCTCGGGCCGCAGATTTGCCGTGGCGCGCGTGCCCTCGAGCAGACCGGGCGCCACGCAGTTCACCAGTACCTCGGGTGCCAGCGCCACCGCCATGCACTTGGTGAGATGGATCAGGCCCGCCTTCGACACAGCGTATGCGATCGACGAGCCGGTCGGTCCCAGACCCGCCACCGAGGAGATGTTCACGATGCGGCCGCTGCCCTGCTTCTTCATCACCTGTCCCACCGCCTTGGTGGTGAGCATCGGGCCGGTCAGGTTGATGTCGATGATCTTGGTCCATTCCTCGTATGTCAGGCCGTCGAGGTCCTGGAACTTGATCGATTTGTTGTAGGCCGCGTCGTTGATCAGGATGTCGAGCCGGCCGAAGCGCTTGACCACGTCATCGACCATCGCCTGCACCTGATCGCGCTGGGTGACATTGCAGGCGAAGGCCGCGGCGCCGACCTGGTGCTTCTCCAGGTCCTTCACGACGCCCTCGGCCTGCGCCTTGCTCTGCGCGTAGACGACGGCGATGTGACAGCCTTCTTTTGCAAGCGCGTGACAGATCCGTTGCCCGAGTCCGCCATTGCCGCCCGTGACGACGGCGACCTTTCCCTTGAGTTCCATGTCGCAGGGTCCTCCCTTTCCCTGAGGTTGCCATGGGATACTGGCCCCATGGAAGGGCCGTGAGGAGAGACCGATGGGACAGAGCCAGCGCGATGCGATCGCAGAGGCGATCGACGAGGTGATGACGGCGGACGATGACGAAGCCGAGAGCCTGTGCTGCACTATCGAGGCAACCGCCTCTGCGGGCGAGAGCATCACCATCCAGGTGATGCAGGACTCGCTCAACCTCGCGCCCTACGCCTATGAGGACGATCCGCTGGTCCGGCTGGTGTCGAGCGGCGCCACCGACGGGCTCGATGTCGAGCTCGAGCTGGTCGACTGGAACCCCGGCGTCTATGCCACCATCGGCATCGACGGGCTCGACGCCGAGCAGGTGGCGCAGCTGGTCGACCAGGTGTTGGTCTGCGTCCTCAATTGCGACGAGATGAACTACCAGATCACCGCCTCGACCGAAGACCTCGGCTAGCGCGAAGCTGCTTTTCATCGAATCGCCCTTGGCGGGAGTCCACAAGAGTCCACTCGGGTGTGGACCGGTTGGATGCCCATGGCACAAGGGTTTCGGGCCAGGAGTCCACGAATCCACCGATCCTGGCCCCCTGAAAAAACACCCCTATTGGAGCGCGCCACTCCAGGGGCGCTCGGAACTCATGAGCGCCACTGGAGTGGCGCGGTCCGATGATCACCATCATGCGCGCGACACTGCACGATCACGCGCCGAACACCTATTATGGGCAATGGCCGGGGGGAAATGTCGCTGTCTCCGGGGCCTCGAATCGCAGTCCATTGGCCATAATGAGCTCGTTGCGAGCGCCGGATTCGGGGCCTTTGACGTTCCGGAGCGAGATTTCCCAGGGAATCGATCGCCGACGCGTTGGAAATTTGTGTTTCGATTACAAAGAAAAAAGCAACAGCGGTCCAGCTCAGTTCCAGGCGCCCGCCGGCCGGTCGAGGCCGTAGTGGTCGCGCAGGGTCTCGCCTTCGTATTCGGTGCGGAACAGGCCGCGCTTCTGCAGCAGCGGGATCACCTCGTCGACGAAGACGTCGAGCATAGCCGGCAGCACCGGCGGCATGACGTTGAAGCCGTCGGCCGCGCCGTCTTCGAACCAGCTCTCCATCAAATCGGCGATCTGCTCGGGCGTGCCGGCGGTGGTGTAGTGGCCGCGGGCGCCGGCGAGATAGGCGAGCAGCTGGCGCAGGGTCGGCTTCTCGCGCTTCACGAGACCGACGATCACCTCGGTCCGGCTGCGCGCTGCCTCGACCGTGCTCGGATCGGGGAAATCCTCGGGCGCGAGAGGCTTGTCGAGCGGCAGATGAGAGAAATCGTGGCCGCCGAACCGGCCCGACAGCCGCTTGCGACCAACCTCTGGATCGGTGAGGTCGTTCAACTCGCGCGCCTGGCGCTGCGCCTCAGCCTCGGTGCCGGCGATCAACGGGCTGAGGCCCGGCAGGATCAGCACCTGGCCGATATCCCGGCCTTCCGCCATCGCGAGTGCTTTCAGGTCGGTATAGAAAGCCTGCGCCGTCGCCTTCTCCATCTGCGCGGTGAACACCGCCTCGGCGTGGCGGGCGGCGAAGCGACGGCCGGTGTCGGACGATCCGGCCTGCACGAACACCGGCCGGCCCTGTGGGCTGCGCGGCAGGTTGAGCGGCCCGGCGACCTTGTAGTGCTCGCCCTTGTGGTTGATCGGGCGGATGCGATCGGCGCGCGCGTATTGCCCGGCCGCGCGATCGTCGAGCACGGCATCGTCGGCCCAGCTGTCCCACAGCGCCTTCACGACAGTCACGAACTCCTCGCCGCGCGCGTAGCGGTCGGCGTGGGTCACCTGGCCGTCGCCGCCGTAGTTGCGCGCCGCCGCGGCGAGCCACGAGGTCACGATGTTCCAGCCCGCACGCCCGCCGCTCATGTGGTCGATCGAGGCAAACTGGCGCGCCAGGTTGAAGGGCTCGGTGTAGGTGGTCGACGCGGTGGCGATCAGCCCGACCTTGCTGGTGCCGGTGGCGAGCGCTGCCAGCACGGTGATCGGCTCGAGCCAGCTCCGGCCCGCGCGCTCGATGTCTCCGTCGAGCGCGAGCTGGTCGGCGAGGAAGATCGAATCGAACTTCCCGGCCTCGGCGCGCTGCACCAGGCTCTGGTAGTAGCGGATGTCGGTGAGCGGCAAGGGCGATGACTTGGGATGCCGCCACGACGCCTCGTGGTGCCCGCGGCTCTGGATGAACAGGTTGAGATGCATCCGGCGGGTCATCGCACCTTCGCCTTCGCGCGTTCCGCCAGCGCCTTGCCGAAGGCCTTGAACAGCGTCCGGTTGATCGGATTGGTCTGCGGATCGTACTCGGCATGCCACTGCACGCCGATCGCCAGCGCCGACGCGTCGGCAATGCGGATCGCCTCGATCGTGCCGTCCTCGGCGATCCCCTCCAGCACGACGCGCTTGCCGGGCTCGAGGATGCCCTGGCCGTGCAGCGAGTTCACGCGGATTGCCGGACAGCCCAGCACCGTCGCGAACCAGCCGTTCTCGGCCAGCTTCACTTCGTGGCGGTCGGCGAACACGACGTTCGGATCGGGAACGATCTCGCCGTTCTCCAGCCGCGGCGCGCGATGGTTCATGCGGCCGGGAATCTCGCGGATCTCGGGATGCAGGGTGCCACCGAAGGCGACGTTGATCTCCTGCAGGCCGCGGCAGATGCCGAACAGTGGGACGCCCCGCTCGACACAGGCCCGCGCCACCGCCAGCGCCGTGGCATCGCGCTCCCGGTCGTAGGGCTCGTGCTTGGGGCTGGGTTCGGCGCCGAAGAAGCTCGGATGGACATTGGCCCGTCCGCCCGTCAGCAGGATGCCGTCGACCGCCTCCAGCAAGGCGTCGACGTCGGTGATTTCGGGCGTGGCGGCGAACATCAGGGGCACGGCGCCGGCCACCTCGGCAATGGCGCGCATGTTCTTCTGGCCGACGATCTGGACGTTGTGGCGGTCGTTGATGACGTGGGCGTTCCCGATCACGCCCACTACAGGTTTAGTCATGGGACGCAAAGTTACCCCATCTCGCCGCGCGCGCCAGCACAGAGCGAAAGCACCCTATGGACAGCGAAATCAGGTAGGGTCCCGCTCTGTAGAATAAATGAACGCGCTCCCCGCAGATTTCTGGCGTCTTTGGTTCGTCGGCATGGTCGTCTCGACCGTGCGCTGGCTGGAGACCGTGGCTGTAGCCATCGTGGTCTATCAGCAGACCGGCTCGGCCTTCCTCGTGGCCGTGATCACCATGCTGCGTCTGCTGCCGATGGCCCTGTTCGGCGCCTTCCTGGGGGCGTTTGCGGAACGGTTCGACCGCCGCCTCACCCTCGCCCTCCTGATCGGCCTGATGGCCGCCACCTCGGCCACGCTCAGCCTCCTCGCCTGGCACGGCCCGCTCGCGATCTGGCAGCTTGCAGCAGGCGCCTTCGTCAATGGCTGC
>DASXQC010000236.1:0-13278 GCA_036493235.1 Reyranella sp. | reverse complement strand
GCGGTCGGTGTCAGGAAGTGGTCCTGCACGACGATGAACTCCACGCCGTCCAGCGACCGGGCGATCTTTGTAGCGTTGGGGCACTGGTTGAAGAGATCGCCGTTGGCCGAATAGATCATCTTGATGTCGGCCGGGTAGCCGCCGGCCCTGCCCTTGGCCAGCAGGTCGGCCAGCAATGGCGTCGACACCTTGGCATCGATCGGGTTGGTGCCCGCCGGCAGGCTGTTGATGCCCATCCGGCCGGTGACGCCGTTGCTGACGCCCGAATTGCCGCCCGAGATACCGATATTGCCGGTGACCGCCGCCAGCGCATAGGCGGCGCGATGGAACTGCTCGCCATAGGCAGTGCGGCCGGGCGCGTAGCCGCAGTGAAGCGCGGCGGGCTTGGCCGTCGCGAACTCGAGCGCCAGACGGCGGATGGTTTCGGCCGGGATGCCGCAGCGTGCGGCGGCCCATTCCGGCGTCTTCGGAATGCCGTCGCTCTCGCCCAGCAGGTACGACTTGTAGGACGAGCCGGCGGGCGCACCTTCGGGCAGGTGCGCCTCGTCGAAGCCCAGGACGTGGCGGTCGCAATAGGCCTGGTCGTGCAGGCCTTCGCTGACCGCGACATAAGCCATCGCGATCAGCGCCGCGGCGTCGGTCGAAGGCTTGATGAAGATGTGCTCGTCGGCCAGCTGTCGGCTGGTGCGGGTCTGGCGCGGATCGACGGCGACGATGCGCACGCCCTTCTTCTTCGCCTCTTTCAGGTACTGCGGCGTTCCGGTGCCGAACGTGCCGTCGGCCGGGCTCCACCCCCACATCAGGATCAGCTTCGAGTTCACGTAGTCGGTCGGCTCGCGGCCCGCGGTCTTGTAGTCGGCCTTGGCGCCGAAGGTGATGCGCACCGAGAAGACCTCGGCCTCGGCCGACATGTTCGACCACAGCTCAGTGCAGCCGCCGAACTTGTAGAAGAAGCGCTTGGACATGCCGAAGCCCGACAGCATGGACGTGTTGCCCGAGCGCGAGGCGTCGAGGAACGCCGCGTTGCCGTACTGCCCACGGATGCGCAGCATCTCGCGCGAGACGTGGTCCATCGCCTCGTCCCACGAGATCCGCTCGAACTGACCCGAGCCGCGCGGGCCGGTGCGGCGCATCGGATACTTGAGCCGATCGGGATGGTAGATGCGCTCGATCTGACCGACGCCCCGCGCGCAGGCCTGCAACGGCGGCATCTCCGGCGTCCAGCGCGCCTGGTCGGTCGAGATGTGGACGATGCGGCCGTCCTCGACATGGGCGTTCACCACGCAGCGGCCGCCGCAATTGTGGCCGCAGGTCGAGGTGACCACGGTCTCGCCGTTGCGGGCAGGCCCGCGCGGGTTCTGGTAGATCGTGTGGTCGGGCATGGCGGGAGCTTAGACCGCTTTCGTCCCGGCGGTCGACCGCTCAAGGCGGATCAAAAACCAGACCCCTTCTGTCAGCGTTCCGAGCCCAAGGTCGGCAGTTCATGCTCTTCGGCAAAAACGTGCGAATACAGATTCGCAACCCAAAGTTTTCCCTCTTGGGTCATGCGCAGATTGCTGAGAGCGTCAGCAATATAGGGAGTCACAACGGACCAGAAGAACTTCGGATACGCCGCTCGGAGATCTGACGAGCTGCTGTAACCGAGCTTCTTGTTCATCCCCGTTTCTTCGAACTCGATGAACAAAGCCGAGATCTTTCTCATGTAGTTGAGGTCGGCAAGCTGGCCTATGAGGTCGGCCGACCGCAACAGCGCAGGGTATTCCGTCGGACCTTCTCGTTCGTTCTCAATCGGCACCGGGAACCGTGTGTACTCGATGTTGGCGCAAATGAGCTCGGGTTCGATGTGACGGTTCTTCGCGAAACGCTCTCGCACGAACAACTTCCCGCGCTCGATGTGATAGGGCGTCAGTGCAGCGTCGGTTGCTCCTTCAGCCAACTCGACCGTCTCTGCATCGTTGCCGGTCATGTAGCACCCCTGCCTGTCATGTCTACAAACTCCGCGCACATAGCCGATGTCGTGACACAGCAGAGAGATGACGAAGTGCAACCAATCTCGCGGACTGACGCCGCCCTTGCGCAGGTGTTTGCCCTTCAGCACCTCCTGACCAACAAGTGTCACGCAGATCGTGTGATTTAGATCGTGATACGGCGCATCGCTGTTGGCGATGAGCTCGAGCGCCATACGGCCGACAAAGTCGATGATTCCGGGATAGTCCGGCTCGAGATTTGTGTAGGTGCTGATGTAGCCTTGTCGCAACTCGGCGACAAATGCGTCGATCACGACAGCGGTCGGATTGAACATCGTCGTCCTCCCCCGGGTGAACCAGTAGACTCTACGGCAAAAGAGCGGGGCAAGTCACACTACCCCACCACCTCCTTGAAGCCGTGCGACCGCCGCCCTAGAACGAGCCGGTGAACTCGAGCTCCATTGCGTTCCGGACGTTGTCGATCTTCCACCAGTTGAGCCGCCGCAGCAGGCTCTGGCCGAGCAGGGTTTGACTGTGCGGCGCGCTGACCGAGGCAAGCACATTGTCCATCGTGCGGTTGCCGATGCGGATCGACCGCAGCCGGATCGTCCTCTGCATGACCTTGCGGCCATCGGCCACGACGAAGCTGCGGTCACCCAGCGCGTCGCTCGGGCCGAGCAAGCCTTTCCGTGTCAGGTCGTCGGCGATTTCCTGCGGGATCTGGACGAGGCCGGCGCCGGAATCGACGACGAAATAGGTCTCGGTGCTTCCGTTCAGGAGCGCCGGCAGGACGAACACGCCGCCCCGGCGATGGAACGGTGCGGTGGTTCGCGCCAGCGCCGCATCCTGCGCGGCCCTCGTGGCATCGCACGAGCCCCAGACCGGCGCGCCGTTTGCCGCTCCGTCGACAGGAGGTCCGTAGCATTGGTTCATCTGGGCCAGGAGCTTGGAGAACCGATCGCGCTGCTCGCAGGCTCCTATTGCCTCCAGCGCGGGCGTGGCCGCGTTCCGGCAAGTCGCGTTGCTGGCATTCCAGTGGGCGATCGTCTGGGCGACATCGCCCAACTGGGCCTGCACGGGCAGCCCCACAAGGACAAGCATCACGACGATCGCCGCGCCCAGCACGGTCGGAAACCCACACCGTCTCACTCCGTGACGACCATCCTCCCAGTGCCATCATATCGCCGGGCGATCCCATCCAGAAACAGGCAATACGGCAGGTCTGGACCCAAATGCCCGGGCCCGCCCACAATCGCGGGAGACTGAGGCGCGGGAGACGGAGGAAAGCCAATGAGCGCGAACGGATTCAGGGCGGCGGGATTTCCGTGGCGTCTCTACTGCGGCCGCCAGGTCCTGGAGCAGAGCCTCAAGGAGGCGGTCGCCCGTGCCGGCGCCAGGCGCGCCTTCGTGATCTGCTCACCCTCCATCACCCGGAAGACCGACACGGTCGCACGCATCGCCGCGGCGCTGGGCGACCTCCATGCCGGCGTGTTCGACGCGGTCGAGAACGATGCGACCTACAGCTCGGTGCGCGCAGCCACCGACGCCGCCATTGCGGCCGGCGCCGATCTGCTGATCGCGGTCGGCGGCGGCAGCGTCATCATGGCCGCACGGGGCGTCGCGATCTTCATGGCCGAGGCGGCCGATCCGTTCCAGCTCATGACGCAGTATCCCGAAGGTCGGCCGGCCTACAGCCCGCGCCTGATGGCGAACAAGCCGCCGATCATCAATGTGCCGACGACGCCGAACAGCGCGATGAACCGGGCGGGCACGGCGCTCAAGAACCCCGACCTCGATCATCGCATGGAATATTTCGATCCCAAGACGCGGCCCCATTCGATCTTCCTCGACGAGCAGGCGCTGCTCGCCACCCCGCCACACCTGATCTGCTCGACCGCGGCGACGGTGTTCGCAAGCTCGGTCGCTGCGAAGGCACAGCTCGACTCCAATCCGCTGGTCGAGGGTGACGACGACCAGGCATTCCGGCTGGCCTATCGCGCCTGCCAGCGCCTGCCGGAGGAGCCTGACAACGCTTCCCTGCGGATCGATCTCGGCGTCGCCGCCTTCCTGCGCAACCGCGCCGAGGACGACGGGATGAGCCGCCTCCTTCGCGGCCGGACTTTCTCCGGCAACTACGCGATCTCGACGGCCATCCACATCCGCTATCCCCGGATCGGCCAGGGCGAGTCCACGTCTGCGATCCACAGCGCGCGCATCAGGACATCGGACACGATCGACGCGCCGGCGGCGGAAAGGGTCGCGCGGGCGCTCGAGGCCTGGCACGATGGCATGGACGGCCGGTCGGCCGCGCTCGCCGTAGCCGACCGGCTCGACGCGCTCTACACGAAGCTCGGGATGCCCACGCGCGTGCGCCAGCTCGAAATTTCGCGCGTGGATTTCCCGAAGATCGCCGCCGACACGGTCAAGAACTTCAACGCGAACGCGGGCGCCCGTTCGCCCGACGCCCAGATCGCCGACGCCCTTCGGCTCCTCGAAGCAGCGTATTGAGCACGCAAATCGGAACCAATCACACCTCACCCTGAGGAGCCGCGCGTAGCGCGGCGTCTCGAAGGGTGGGAACGTGCATCCTGCCTGCTGCCCATCCTTCGAGACGGCGCGTCGCGCGTCCTCAGGATGAGGTGGTGCGGTTGGGCGATGAAGGTCTACGCCTGCGGTAACCGGGCCATCATGACGGAGATGTCCCGCGCCATGTCCATCGCCTGCTCGAAGTCGAGCGAGGCGGCGCGATGGAAGGCCCGCTTGGTCTGGCCGACGAACTCCGGGTTCCACTTGGCGATGATTTCCGCCATGCCGAGCGCCGTCTCGAGCTGGTGGCCGTCCGGCACCACGCGATTGACGAGGCCGAGCTCGTAGGCGCGCTGCGGCGTGATGTTCTCGCACAACATCAGCAGCTCGAAGGCGATCTTACGCCCCATCACGTGCACCGCATGGGCCGTGACGGTCGACGCGGTCAGGCCGGCCTTGAGCTCGGGAAAGCCAAACCGCGCGCTCTCGGCCGCAATCACGAGGTCACACCCGAAAGCCAGGCTGCAACCCGCACCGAGCGCGTAGCCGTGCACAGCGGCGATGATCGGCTTGTCGATCCGCGCCAGCAGCTTGAACACGCCGGTGCTCTCGTCGGCGTGGCGCACCAGGTCCTTGCGGCTTTCGGTCGTCAGCACCCGAGGCACCGAGGTATCCATCCCCGGGCTGAAGGCGCGGCCGGCGCCGGTGATGACCACGGCCGCCACCGACGCGTCGTGCTGCACGGCGAGCAGCGCGTCGGTCAGGGCCTTCAGGAGATCCGCATTGAGGGCATTCAGCTTCTTCGGGCGGTTCAGGGTGAGCACGCGTACCGCACCCCGCGTCTCCGTCAGCAACACCTCTTCTTCCATGATCACTCTCCCGGCAGCTGCGATTTCCCGCTCACGCCCAGAATACGCCGATCGGCGTCAACCGCGACGCAAAGCTGAAATCGGTCTGCGGCACTGCCATATAGTTGCCTGAGCAATATTTGTTTGAACAACGATTGCCACGGCATCTACATTGCGGACCAATGAAGCAGCACTTCCACGACAAGACCTTGACCGCCCTCGCCTCGCCGAGCTACCTCGTGCGGCGACTGCTGCATGCCTTCGCCGACCATTACGAGCCACTGTTCGCGCCGGCCGACATCACCTATCCGCAGTGGACGATCCTGATGCTGCTGTACGGCAACATGGCCTGTACCTCGGCGGACATGGCGCGGCAGATGTGTCACGACGCAGGCGCGATGACGCGGCTGGTCGACCAGCTCGAGAAGCGCGGCCTGCTCAGCCGGCAGCGCGACACCGCCGACCGGCGCGTCGTCAATCTCGTCCTCACACCTGAGGGCCGAGCGCTCGCCGATTCGCTGAAGAGCCGCGTCGTCGACTTCCTGAATGTCGCCCTGGCCGACTTCTCCAAGGCCGATCTCGCGACCTGGCTGAAGCTCACGACGCGCATGATCGGCCTGGTCGAGGCCCGGCCCGCCGACCTGCCCGTCAAAAAGAAGGCCGCGCGCAAGAAGGCCGTGCGATGAAACGCCTTTCATCGCTCCTCCTGCTTGGGCCATTCATTGCCGGCTGCGTTCCCGCGCCGCCAACGACGCAGAGCGAAAAGCCCTTCGCGCCGACGTCGCTCGGCCTGGCGAGCGACCTGGCGCCGTCCATTGCAGAACAGTGGTGGAGCGAATTCGGCGATCCGCAGCTCGACCGGCTGGTCGGCGAGGCGCTGGCCGGTAGCCCCACTCTCGCCGCCGCGTCAGCGCGGGTCCGCGCGGCGCAGGCGCAGGTCTCGAGCGCGCGCTCGCAGCTCTATCCCCAGGTAAACCTCGACGGCAACGAGACCTTGCAGCGGCTCAGCGCCAACTACATCTATCCGCCGCCGCTCGGCGGTCACGGCAACTGGATCGGCTCGGTCCAGGCGAACCTCACCTGGTCGCTCGACTTCTTCGGCAAGCAGCAGGCGCAGGTCGACCGAGCCCGGGCGTCGGCGCAGGCGGCGGCACTCGACGCCACGGCGGCGCGCCTGATGCTCGCGGGCTCGGTGACCCAGGCCTACATCGCCTATGCGCGGGCGCGCGATCTCGTCACCGTCGCCCAGCAGACCGTCACCCAGCAGCAGGATATCCTGAAGCTGACAACCGACCGCGTCACTTCGGGGCTGGAGACCGAGGCGGCCCAGCAACAGTCGCGCGCACTCGCCGCCTTCGCCCGCCAGGACCTCGTGCAGGCGAGCGCCGTGCAGGACCTCGCCGTGCACCAGATCGCCCTGCTGATCGGTCGCGGCGCCGACGCCTATGCGCTCGACAAGCCGCAGCTCGCGGCCGCTGCGCTCACGCTGCCCGAGATCCTGACGGCCGATCTCCTGGCGCGTCGCGCCGACATCGCTGCCGCCCAGGCGCGCATCGAGACGGCCGCGAAGGGCCGCGAGGTCGCGCGCAAGGCCTTCTATCCCGACATCAACCTGCTCGGCCTGGTCGGCGTCGCGGCGATTTCGGGTGTCGGCCCGCTGCTGGCCAGCAATGCCGTTCAGTACGGCGTGGGCGCGGCGCTCCATCTGCCGATCTTTGACGCAGGCAAGCTGCGCGCCAACCTGGCCGGCGCCACAGCCGACGTCGATGCCGCGATCGCCGACTACAACCAGACCGTCGTGACGTCGGTCCGGGAAGCGGCCGACGCCATCACGGCGCTGCAGTCGGCGCAGGGCCGGCTGGCCGAGCAGTCGACCGCCATGACCGCCGCGCAGGCGAGCTTCAGTCTCGCGAGCGAGCGCTACCGCAGCGGCCTCATTCCCCAGCTCAATGTTCTGAGCGCCGAAGACCTCGTGATCCGCGCCCAGCGGCAGTCGGCGACGCTCAGTGCCGACCTCCTCTCCGCGCGCGTGACCCTCGTCATGGCGCTGGGTGGCGGATTCACGCCGCCGCCTCCATCATCCCCAAGCGTGCCTCTTCAAAGCACGTCGGCTGCCTCGGGAGCCAAGCCATGAACGAACCGTCCCGCATCGACAAACAGACGGAAAACGCCACGCCGGCGAACCCGGCGCCGCCCACCAGCCTGCCGCGCGCACCGGAAGCGATGCGGGCGCCGGATGCGCCCTCGCCCGGCATTCCGTATATCCGGCGGAAGCGCCGCGGCCGCCGGTTCGGCCTCGCGGTGCTCGCGCTGATCGTCATCGTGGCCGGCACGGCCTTCGGCTATTACTGGTTCACCTACGCGATCTGGGTCGTGTCGACCGACGATGCCTATGTCGGTGGCGATCTCGTCGCGGTAACGGCGCGCGAGGCGGGCACGGTGATCGGCCTGCAGGCCGACAACACCCAGGCCGTGAAGCGCGGCCAACTGCTGCTCTCACTCGACCCTGTCGACGCGCACGTCGCGATGGACGCTGCGAAGGCCGATTTGGCGCACACCGTGCGCGCGGTGCGCACCGCCTTCGCCCGTGTCGACCAAGCCCGTGCGCAGCTTGCCTCGGTCGAGGTGACCCGGGCGCAGGCCGAGAGCGACCTGAAGCGTCGCGAGACCGCAGGCAAGGCGGTGTCCTTCGAGGAACTCGCCCATGCGCGCGACGGCGTCGCCGCGGCGGGCGCGGCGGTGCAGGCGGCCGAGAGCAACCTCGCCCAGGCGCTGGCCGCCGTGCAGGGCACGGATATCCCGCACAATCCGGACGTGCTCGCCTCGGCGGCGCGGCTGCGGCAGGCGGCGATCAAATTGGCGCGGATGGAGATCCGCGCGCCGGTCGACGGCATCGTGGCGCAACGCAGCGTGCAGATCGGCCAGCACATCGCCGCCGGCACGCCGTTGATGGCGGTCGTGCCGCTGGGCACGGTGTGGATCGACGCCAACTTCAAGGAGGTCCAACTCGCCGACGTGCGGCTCGGCCAGAAGGCGACGGTCGTCTCCGACTTCTACGGCTCGGATGTCACCTATCACGGCACCGTCGTCGGCCTGGGCGCGGGCAGCGGCAATGCCTTCGCGCTGCTGCCGCCGCAAAACGCCACCGGCAACTGGATCAAGATCGTGCAGCGCGTGCCGGTCCGGATCGCGCTCGATCCCGCGGAGCTCGAGAAGCACCCGCTGCGCATCGGCCTCTCGGTCGATGTGACGCTCGACATCCGCGACAAGTCGGGCTCGATGACGGCCTCGCCGCAGCCATTGCGCGATCTCAAGGGCGATCCCGGCGATGGCGATCCCGCGGAAGTCGCGCGTGAGGTCGACGCGATCGTCAAGGCCAATAGCGGCGGCTGACGATGGCCGCTCCTCCCGCTCACGCCGGACCGCCACCGCTCGAAGGCAGCAAGCGCTGGGTCACCGCAGTCGCGCTGGCAGTCGTGACCTTCATGCAGGTCCTCGACACGACGATCGCCAACGTGTCGCTGCCGACCATCTCGGGCTATCTCGGCACCTCGACCGACCAGGGCACGTGGATGATCACCGGCTTCGCCGCGGCCAACGGCGTCGGCGTGCCGCTGACCGGCTGGCTGATGGGCCGCTACGGCGTGGTGCGCACCTTCGTCTTCGCCGTGATCGGCTTCACCGCCGCCTCCTTCATGTGCGGCATCGCCTGGAGTCTGCCGGCGCTGATCCTGTTCCGCGTGCTGCAGGGCATGCTGTCGGGGCCGATGATCCCGGGCTCGCAGGCGCTGCTGATGGGAATCTTCCCGCAGCGCCAGCGCGCGCTCGCATTGGGCCTCTGGTCGATGACCACGCTGGTGGCGCCAGTCATCGGCCCGATCCTGGGCGGCTGGATTTCCGACAACTACTACTGGGGCTGGATCTTCCTGATCAACGTGCCGCTCGGGCTCGGCGCCGCGGCGCTGTGCTGGATCAACCTGCGCGACCGTGAGACGCCGACGCGCAAGCTGCCGATCGACAAGGTCGGGCTGGTGCTGCTCGTCGTATGGGTCGGCGCTCTGCAGACGCTGCTCGACAAGGGCAAGGACCTCGACTGGTTCGATTCGACCTTCATCGTCGTGCTGGCGATCGTCTCCGTCCTGGCCTTCGCCATATGGATCATCTGGGAGCTGACCGACGAGCATCCGGTGGTCGATCTCTCGCTCTTCAAGCGGCGCAACTTCGCCTTCGGCACCATCGCCTTCTGCCTGATGTACGCGGTGTTCATGGGCAACACGCTGCTCATGCCTCTGTGGCTGCAGAGCAACGTCGCCTATACGGCGACCTGGGCGGGCCTCGTCGCGGCACCGAGCGGCGTCGTGGCGATCGTCGCGACGCTGTTCATGGCGAAGTTCCTCGCCCGCGTCGACACGCGCATCACGGCATCGGTCGCCTTTGTCGCGTTCGCGGTGTCGTCGTTCATGCGCTCGGGCCTGGTGCAGAACGGCAGCTTCTGGGATTTCGCGTTGCCGTCGCTGGTGCAGGGTGTGTCGATCGGGCTGTTCTTCGTCGCCCTGATCACCATCGTGCTGGACGGCATCGCGCCACCGCGCATTCCCGCGGCCACCGGCCTGTCGAACTTCGCGCGCATCACCGGCGGCTCGTTTGCGATCTCCTTCACCACCGTCCTGTGGGATCGCCGCGAGGCGCTGCACCAGAGCCGCCTCAGCGACTTCTCAACTGCCTATAATCCGGCGATGAACGAGGCGCTGACCCGCATGCACGAGCATGGGATTGCCGGCACCAAGGCCTACGGCCTGCTCACCGGCAACCTGGTGCAGCAGGCCTATCTTCTGTCGTCCAACGACATCTTCTGGCTGTCAGGCTGGCTCGCCCTCGCCTGCATCCCGCTCGTCTGGCTGGCCCACCGCTCGATCAGCGGCGGCGGGCCAGTAGCGGCTGATTAGGTCGCAGCGGACTGACGTCGGTCGTCAGGCAGCCGTCTTGGCCTTCAGCTCTTCGAGCTGCGCACGGGCGCCGGCGATCATGCAGGCCAGGTCGCCGGTCAGCATCACCATGTCGAAGCCGCGCTTGACCGCGCCGGCCGCGAAGGCCGCGCTGGCGCAGTGCATGACGCACTTGATGCCGGCCTTGTGCGCCGCCGCCAGGATCTTGTCGCAGGTCGCCATGTGCAGAGGATCGGGATTGTCGCCGCGCGGCGCCAGACCCAGGGCGAACGACAGGTCGGCCGGCCCGATATAGACGGCATCGAGGCCGGGCGTGGCGCAGATCGCGTCGAGGTTAGCGATGCCTTCCTTCGTCTCGATCATGGCCATGATGACGATCTCGTTGTTGGCATTGGCCACGTAGTCCGCGCCGCCGTAGTGCACAGCGCGCACGGGCCCGTTGGAGCGCATGCCGACCGGCGGATAGCGGCAGGCGGCGACCGCCTTGGCGGCTTCCTCGGCATTGTTCACCAGCGGTACAATGACGGCGTAGGCACCCAGGTCGAGCGCCTTCATGATCGCGGCCGGCTCGTTCCAGGCGACGCGCACGACCGGAACCGTCTCTGTCTGCGAGATCGCCTGCAGCATCGGCGCCACGTCCTTCATCTCGGACGTGCCGTGCTGGAGGTCGACGCACAGGGCGTCGAAGCCCAGGCGCGCCATGACCTCGGCGGTCAATCCGTGGGAGATGGAAAGCCAGCCGAGCGTCGGGCACTTCCCGGCCTTCCACATCTGCTTGATCTTGTTCTGCCGCATGGTCGTTCCTCTCGCCTTTTGATCGGTCTCACCGGACCCGCGCGATTGGGCCCCATCGAACGGCCAGTTGCAACTGTGCGCTAGATGTGAAGTGCCTCTCCAAGCGCACGCAAACTCGCCTCGTGGAATGCCTCGCCCAGTGTCGGATGGGCGTGGATGGTGCCGCCGATATCCTCCAGCCGGGCGCCCATCTCGAGCGCCAGGCCGAAGGCGCTGGAGAGCTCCGACACACCGGTGCCGACCGCGGCGATACCGACCACCAAATGGTTGTCGGCCCGCGCCGTCACGCGCACGAACCCGTCCTCGGCGCCGAGCGTCAGGGCCCGCCCGTTGGCCGACAACGGGAACATCCCGACATGCACATCGTGCGCGGCGGCACGAGCGGCCTCGGGCGTGAGGCCGACGGTCACAATCTCAGGATCGGTGAAGCAGACGGCCGGGATCGCGACGGGATCGAACACGCGGTGCTGCCCGGCGATGATCTCGGCGACCACCACGCCCTGCGCCATTGCGCGATGCGCCAGCATCGGCTCGCCGGTCAGGTCGCCTACTGCCCAGACGTTGTACATCGAGGTGGCGCAGCGCTCGTCGATCCGCACGAAGGCGCCGTTCATCGTGAGATCGAGGCGGTCGAGACCGAGGCCCGCCGTCCGCGCGCGCCGTCCTGTGGCGACAAGGATCTTGTCGGCCGGGAGGTCGCGCCCCGCGCCACCCTGCTGGGAGATGCGCAGCGCCTTGCCGTTGTCCGACAGGCCAGACGCCTTGGCGCCGGTCAGCACCTCGACGCCCAGCGCCTTCAGGCGGCGGGCCACCGGCCGCGTCAGCTCGGTATCGTAAGCGGGCAGTATCCGGTCCTCGGCCTCGACAATCGTGACCTTCGCGCCGAGCTTGGCGAAGGCCATGCCGAGCTCCAGGCCGATATAGCCCGCACCCACCACCGCCAGCCGCTCCGGCACCGCCGGTAGAGACAACGCATCGGTCGAGGAGATCACCGGGCCGCCGAACGGCAGCACCTGAAGGCTGGCCGATTCCGATCCGGTGGCGAGCACGACGTGCTCGGCCCGCACCGTCTGCAGGCCAGTGTCGGCATCGACGCGGCAGGTCTTGCCGTCGAGCATCTCGGCATGGCCATGGATGATCTTGACCTTGTGCCGCTTCAGCAGCGCGCCGACGCCGCTGGTGAGGCGCCCGACGATGCCGTCCTTCCATTCGACGGTGCGCGCGAAGTCGACGGTCGGCTTCTCGACGCGCACGCCGAACGGCGCCGACGTCGCCTGCTCGCGCGCATGATGGAACGCGTCGGCCGCATGGATGATCGCCTTGGACGGAATGCAGCCGACATTGAGACAGGTGCCACCCAAACCACCCTCGCGCCCGTCCTGCTCGACCAGGACGGTGTCGAGACCGAGCTGGCCGGCGCGGATGGCCGTGACGTAGCCGCCGGGCCCGCCGCCGACGACCAGCACCTTGGCGGAAATCTCAGCCATCTCATGCCTCAATGAAAAGGGTCGCCGGGACCTCGAGCAGCCCCTTGATGCGCTGGATGAAGCGCGCGGCGGCGTAGCCGTCGATCACGCGATGATCGAACGACGAGGACAGGTTCATCATCGTGCGCGGCACGAACTGCTCGCCCTGCCAGACCGGCCGCACGACCTGGCGATTGACGCCGATAATCGCCACTTCGGGCCGGTTGATCACCGGCGTGGTGACGATGCCGCCCAGCGCGCCGAGGCTGGTGATGGTGATTGTCGAGCCGCTGAGCTCGGCCCGCGTCGCCGTGCCCTGGCGTGCGGCTTCCGAGAGCCGCCGGACTTCCGTGGCGAACTCCCACAGGCCGCGCGCCTCGCAATGCCGCACGACCGGCACCAGCAGGCCGGCGTTGGTCTGCGTCGCGATGCCGATATGCACGCCGCCATAGCGGTCGATGGTCTCGGCCTCGTCGTCGTAGAGTGCGTTCATCTCGGGGAAGTCGACGATCGCCTTGACCAGCGCCTGCATTAGGAACGGGATCAGCGTGAGGCGCGGACGGTCCGGGTGCTCCTCGGCATGGAGCGTCTTGCGCAGCTCCTCGAGCGCCGTGACATCGACCTCCTCGACATAGGAGAAATGCGCAATGCGGCGCGCCGACTCGGCCATGTTTTCGGCGATGCGCCGCCGCATGCCGACGACCTTGATCGTCTCGACCGCTTCATTGGG
>DASXQC010000235.1:0-4320 GCA_036493235.1 Reyranella sp. | reverse complement strand
ACCGCGCGCAGGGTCGTGCCCTTGGAAGCGAAGCCCTTCGCGATCTTGAGGACGAGATCGGTGATCGACTTCGTGGTGTTCGGATTGATCAGCAGGATTTCAGTCATGCGCTGGGACCGCGCCACTCCGTGGCGCTCTTTCCGTGTTGCAACAATGTATGAGCGCCACGGAGTGACGTGGTCCCAGCGAAGATCATAGCTGCATGACCTTCTTCAGCCGCGCGACGTCGTGGTTGGTGCCGATCGACAAAGCGCAGGTGCGCGAGATATGGGTGATCGGCAGGCCGCTCTCCTTCGCCCAGGCATTGAGCTGCGCCTGCGCCGCCTTCAGGTCCTTCTTCGACGTGCCGCTGCCGATCGGCACCCCCGAATCGCGCAAACACAGAAGAACGTCGCCCGATAAAACGAACGCATCCCAGCCGAGGAAGCGCAGGAAATACTGGCCGCTGAATCCGCCCAGCCGCGTGCCGCGCTTGCCCAGCAGATCGAGCAGGCCGACCTGGTCGTCGGCCGGCCAGGCAGCGAGGAACTTGCCGAAGCTGCCATGTTCGGCGGCGATCTCCGTCACGAACTTCGCATTCTCGCGCACCGCCTTGATCTTGCCGGGATGGCGCACGATCCGCGTGTCGGACACCAGCTTCTCCCAGTACTCGGCGGGCTGGAACAGGAGCCGCTTGGGATTGAAGCCGAGGAAGGCTTCCTCGAAGCCTGGCCACTTCTTGTCGATCACGTCCCATACGAAGCCCGCCGAGAAGATGCGCGCGGCCATGTCCGACAGCACGCGGTCGTCGGGCATCTTGGCCAGTGCCTTGTTGTTGGGCTTCTTCGGCATCAGGGACGCCAGCACCTTGTCGCCGCCCTTGCGCTTGGCCGCGCGCTCGCGGATCGACTTGAAGGAAACCTTGGCCATCGCTACTCGAGCCAGCCGTCGAAGAAGTCGAACACGCTCGCCTTGAAGAGGCCGTGGCTGATCAGGGAGAAGTGGTCGCAGCCCGGCACCGTCACCGCCTTGGCGCCGGGAATGGCATCGGCGAGACCTTGCGGCGGTCCGGCGAGCTGGTCGCGCATGCCGGCGATCACGACGGTCGGCCGGCGGATGCCCATGAACGAATCGGGCGTGAACGGCGTGCGCGGGCCGCGCGAGCAGGCGGCGAGGGCGAGCCGGTCTTCCTTCTGCTCGTCGGCGAAATGCCGGAAGCTCCTCATCATCGGATCGGCGATCTCGTCGGGCGTCGCCGCTTCCATTGCCCTGGCCATGCCGTCGGGATCGCGCGGCGGCTCGAAGATGCGTCCGCCGACGCCGCTCACCACCAGATGGTCGATACGCCCGCCGTCCTGCAGCGCGGCGGTCAGCGCGATCTGCGAGCCCATCGAGAAGCCGATCAGGTGCGCGCGCTCGAGTCCGGCGTGATCCATCAAGGCAAAGACATCGCCGGCCATCGCCTTGCGATCGTATTTCTCCGGCTCGTGCGGCTTGGCGCTCTCGCCGTGGCCGCGATGGTCGAGCGCGAGCCCGCGCATGCCTTTGGCGGCAATCGCGTCGTACCAGCCCATGCGTTTCCAGTTCTCGTACTTGTTGGCCGAGAAACCGTGCAGCAGAACGACCGCTTTGCGGGCGTCCTGGGGGCCGAACGCGTCATAGGCAAGGTTCAGGCCGTCGGATGTGAATTGGGGCATGTCGCGTGTTAGAAGACCCCGCAAAGGGAGGAATTGCAATGGCGGCCCAGTGGGAGGGCAAGATTGGAAAGACGGTGGGCGATTCCCAGCCGTTCTGGCCGACCGCGCCCAAGCGCCCGCCCGGAGCGAAGGGGCCCGGATCGAAGGGGCCCGGATCGAAGGGGAAGGGCGCGCCCAACATCCTGATCGTGTTGTTCGACGATGTCGGTTTCTCCGACTTCGGCTGCTACGGCTCCCCCATCGCGACGCCGACCATCGATGCGATCGCCCAGCGCGGCCTGCGCTACACCGGCTTTCACACGACGGCGATGTGCTCGACCACGCGCGCCGCGCTGCTGACCGGCCGCAACCATCATTCGGTCGGCGTCGGCTGCCTCGCCAACTTCGATTCGGGTTATCCCGGCTATCGCGGCAAGATCGCGAAGGAAGCAGGCACCCTGGCCGAGATGCTGCGGCCGCACGGCTATCGCAACTACATGTTGGGCAAGTGGCACGTCACGCCGCTCACCGAATCGGGCGCGACCGGGCCGTTCGACGGCTGGCCGCTCGGCCGTGGCTTCGACCGCTTCTACGGCTTCCTCGATGCCGAGACCGACCAGTACGCGCCCGAACTGGTGCGCGACAACACGCCGTGCGATCCGCCGGGCACCTACGAGACCGGCTATCACCTGACGGCCGATCTCGTCGACCAGGCGATCCGCTATCTCGCCGACCATGTCGCCGACGATCCCGGGATCCCGTGGCTGACCTGGGTGGCGCTCGGCGCCTGCCATGCGCCGCATCAGGCGCCGAAGGACCTGATCGCCAAGTACGACGCGCTGTTCGCCAACGGCTGGGACGACGAGCGCGACCAGCGCCTGGCGCGGCAGAAGAAGACCGGCATCGTGCCGGAGAACACGCGCCTGCCGCCGCGCAACGACGTGGTGCGGCCGTGGGCCGATGTGCCCGAGCCCGAGCGTCGACTCTACACGCGCCTTCAGGCGGCCTATGCGGCGATGCTGGAGCATGCCGACCAGCATCTGGCGCGGCTGGTCGAGTTCCTCGATAAGGCGGGCCAGCTCGACGACACGATGATCATCGTGATGTCCGACAACGGCGCCAGCCAGGAAGGCGGGCCGCTCGGCATGATCAATGCGATGGGGCCGTACAACCTGCGCCGCGAGCCGCTCGAGGAGAAGATCTCGCGCATCGCCGACATCGGCGGGCCGGACACGCATTCCAATTTCCCGCTCGGCTGGGCGATGGCGGCCAACACGCCGCTGCGCCGCTACAAGCAGAACACCCATGGCGGCGGCATCCGCGATCCGCTGGTGATCTCCTGGCTGCAGGGCATCGCCGCGCGCGGCGAGCTGCGGCATCAGTTCTGCCATGCGTCCGATCTCGCGCCGACCCTGCTCGACGTCGCCGGCGTCAAGCCGCCCAGGATGGTCAACGGCATCAGGCAGATGCCTCTCGAGGGCACGAGCTTCGCGCGCAGCCTCGGGAATGCGAAGGCGCCGTCGAAGAAGGGCGCGCAATACTTCGAGATGTTCGGCCATCGCGGGCTGGTTCAGAACGGCTGGAAGGCGGTCGCATTCCATCCGCTGGGTTCGGCCTTCGAAGAGGACAAGTGGGAGTTGTTCCACCTCGACCAGGACTTCAGCGAGACCGACGACCTCGCGGCGAAGGAACCCGAGCGGCTGAAGGCGATGATCGAGGAATGGTGGCGCCAGGCCGGGGCGCACCAGGTGCTGCCACTCGACGACCGCTTCCAGGCGCGTTTCGCCGACAACGCCAAGCGCTTCCACGGGCCGCGCAAGCGCTTCGTCTTCCATGCCGGCATGGGCCACGTGCCGACCGACGTGGCGCCTGATGTGAGGAGCCGCACCTATACGATCGAGGCCGACGCACGGGTCGAAGCCGGCAGCGAGGGCGTGCTGATCGCGCATGGCGACATGACCTGCGGCTACTCGCTTTACATCAAGGATGGCCGGCTGACCTACGACATGAACGTGGGCGGCGCGCATCACGTGATTGCGTCCGACCGGCCGGTGCCCGAGGGCAACCGCCGCCTGGGCCTGCGGATGCGGCGCAGCAACGGCCGCAACGTCGCGACGCTGCTGATCGATGGCGAGGCGGCCGGCGGCTTCGACGAGCAGCTCGGCTTCATCGCCTTCATCTCGTGGTCGGGCCTCGACATCGGCCGCGACCGCGGCAGCCCGGTGTCGCACTACGAGGCGCCGTTCGAATTCACCGGCAAGCTGCGCAAGGTCACCGTCCTGATGGACGACGACCAGGTGCTCGACGCCAAGGCGGCGGCCGACGCCACGCTGGCGCGCGAATGACGGCTGTCATCGAGCGCCAAGTGGGCGGGGGGCCGGGCGTGGACAGTCCCTACGCCTGGCGGCTGGCCTTCCTGTCGATGTTCTGCATCGGCCTGGGTGGCGGCGCGATCTACCTGCCGGTGATCGCGCTGAAGGATATCGCCGCCGAGTTCGGCGACCGACGCATCGTCCCGTCGACGGCCTACACGCTGGGCTTCTTCTGCATGGGCCTGGGCGGCGTGTTCATGGGCTGGCTGGCCGACCGCACCAGCCCACGCGTGCCCTTGCTGATCGCCGGCGTGTCGATCTTCGCCGGCGGCTGGCTGGCGGTGAGCGGCAGC
>DASXQC010000234.1:0-4780 GCA_036493235.1 Reyranella sp. | reverse complement strand
ATCGAGATGGTCAACGTCGCGCTGACGCCGGTCGCGCCCAATGCCGACGTCGACAAGCACAATCCGATCGGCAAGATCCCGGCTCTGTCGGTGAAGGGCATGGATCTCTTCGACTCGCCGGTGATCTGCGAGTACCTCGATAGCCAGCACAAGGGCCGCAAGCTCTTCCCGCGCAAGGGCCGCGACCGCTGGGTGGCGCTGCGCCAGCAGGCGATGGCCGATGGCCTGCTCGATGCCGCGCTGCTCACCCGCTACGAGGGCGCGCTCAGGCCCGAGGACAAGCGCTGGTCCGAATGGAGCCAGGGCCAGACGAAGAAGATGAACGGCGTGCTCGACCAGCTCGAGGCCGAGGCCAAGTCGCTGAGAGGCAAGCTCAACATCGGCACCATCTCGGTCGTTTGCGCGCTGGGCTATCTCGACCTGCGTTTCGCCGACCTCGGCTGGCGCGACAAGCGCCCCAAGCTCGCCAAGTGGTTCCAGCAGACTTCGAAGCTGCCGTCGATCAAGGCGACGGCGCCCCCCGCCGCGTGATCCGGGCCGCGTGAAAACAGCGAACGAGATGATCGCCCTCCTCGGGCTGGAGCCGCATCCCGAGGGTGGTCATTATCGCCAGACCTTCCGCGCCGCCGACCAGCCGCGCGGCGCTTCGACGGCGATCTACTTCCTGCTCAAGGCCGGCGAGCGCTCGCACTGGCACAAGGTCGATGCCGACGAGTTCTGGCACTACTACGCCGGCGCGCCGCTCGAGCTGTCGCTGAGCGAGGACGGCCGCTCGGTGCGCCGTCTGCGGCTCGGCACCGACTTCGATCTCGGCGAACAGCCGCAGCTTCTCGTCCCGCGTAACGTCTGGCAGGCCGCGCGTTCGCTCGGCGCCTGGACATTGATCGGCGCCACGGTGGCACCGGCGTTCCAGTTCGAGGGCTTCGAGATGGCGCCGCCGGGCTGGGAACCCGGCTGATGCGCCTCGCGCTGGCGCTGCTGCTCGTCGCGGCCGCGGGACCGGCGCTGGCGGCGGAGTGCTGGGAGGATGTCACGCCGGCGGCGTGCCCGACCGGGACGATGCAGCGGCTGATCTTCAATAACAGCTGTCCCGGTACGCAGACGATCCATGTCTGCCTGAAATGGACCTCGGGCCCGCACAAGGGCGTGGTCACGCGCTACAGCGCCCAGGCTGCGAAGGACAGGCTCGGCGAGATCACCGTGGCTCCCTGCAACACCGGCCAGTTCAACTACACGCACAACGAGCAGGGCTCGGAGCCCGACTGTCCGGAGTAGCCGCCCCCAGCGGAAGACTAATGCCGGGCGCCGACGAAGGCGGCGAGCACGGCGCCAACCGTCACGAGCAGTGCGGCCAACAGCAAGGTGAGGGTCGCGGGTGCCAGTCCGCAGATAACCAGCAGCGCGGTCGACAGGATCGGCGCAGCGTAGCTCAGCGCGCCGAGGGCGCGGATGTCGCCGCGCTTCACGGCATGGTCCCAGAGATAGAACGCGCCGCCGGTGGGGCCGATGCCGAGGGCGAGGATGGCGAGCCAGGCGACTGGAGTCACAGGCCATACCGTCGTCTCGAACAGCCAGTGGCAGCCGAGCGAGAGGATCGCGGCGGCGGTGCAGAACGAGGCGATGGCGTCGGTCGGCGTCTCGCCGAAGCGGCGTGACAGCACCGAATAGAGCGACCAGGCGAAAGCGCAGCCGAGCGCCAGCGCGTAGCCCACGGCGTAGGTCCCGGTAAAGCTCACACCGCGACCGACGGCCAGCACGGCGACGCCGGCGAAGCCCAGCAGGGCGCCGACCAGGTGCGGCCAGCCCAGCCGCTCGCCCGCCAATGGCGCCGAGAGCAGCACGATCAGCAATGGCCAGAGGTAGTTGACGAGGTTCGCCTCGGCCGGCGGGGCGAGCTGCAGCGCGGCGAAGTAGAGCGCGTGGTAGCCGAACAGGCCGCCGACGCCCAGCAGCCAGACCCGCCTCGGCCAGCGCAGCAGCGCCATCCACGGCAGGCCGCGGGCGCGCGCCCGGACGATGCCGATCGCCGCGCCGATGGCAAAGGTCATGGAGACCATTTGGAAGGGTGGAATGGGTCCGGCGAGCACCGACAGGGTGGCCAGCGCCCCCCACAGCGCAATGGCGCCAAGTCCCGCAGCCATCGCCCGGCGCCGCTCAGCGGGGACCGTTGTTACGCCTGTCATCCCCCGCCGCATAGACAACCCCGTCGCGTGTGTCGATAGGGCCGGTTACGATGGGTTGCCACAAGGGAAGGCATGTTTCATCGCCCGACCAATCCTGCCAGCCATCGTCTCGCGCGCCTCGCGTTCTTTCTGGCGTTGCTGGCTGCGTTGATCGTCGGGGCCTGTGGTCCCGCCCATCGCTATCTCGGCATCGATCTCGACCTCGCCCTGGCGGTGTACCGCTACGGCTTCTATTTGGCGGCCGCCTCTATGGCGCTGGCGCTTGCCACCCTCGTGCCGACCCGGCCGGGCGACCGCCGGCGCGGCTTCGTCGCCGCCCTGCTTGCGCTGCTGGTCGGCCTGGCGGCCGCCTGGGCGCCGGCCGGCTGGCTGCTGGATGCCCGTGCCGCACCGCGCATCAACGACATCTCGACCGACACCGCCGACGCGCCGGCGATGGTCGTGACCCAGCAGATGCGCCGCGGTGCGCCCAATCCGGCGGCCTATCCCGGCACCGGCGTCGCCGCCCAGCAGCGGGTCGCCTATCCCGACATCGCGCCGATCATGCTCAACATTGCGCCCGCCGAGGCGTTCCGCCGGGTCGACGAGGTCGCGATGTCGATGGGCTGGGACATCGTCGCCCGCGCACCGGCCGAGGGACGGATCGAGGCGGTCGACGTCTCCGACTGGTTCGGCATGACGGACGACATCGTCGTGCGCATCCGCCCCGAGGGCACGAGCGGCACGCGCATCGATATCCGCTCGAAGAGCCGCGTCGGCGAATCGGACTTCGGCGAGAACGCCCGCCGCATCCGCGCCTTCCGCGACAAGCTGAAGTCGGCGCATTGATTCTCTTCATCCTCCTCTCCCCCTAGCGAGGGCGAGGACTAAGAGGTCAGTGCACTGTCGACGGCAGGGAGAAGCGGAAGGTGGTGCCGCTGGGGCCCGTCTCGGCCATGGCGATGTCGCCACCGTGGGCGCGCACCAAGTCGCGGGCGATGGCGAGGCCGAGGCCGGCGCCGCCGGCACGGCCCCCGGTGGTGAAGGGCCGGAACAGCTGGACCACGACGTCGCCCGGCACGCCCGGACCATTGTCCGATACGTCGACCAGAACGAAGGCTCCGCCGTTCTCCGCCCGGATCGTCACGGTGTTGGCGCCGGCGTCGAAGGCGTTGCGGCCGAGATTGACGAAGACGCGATAGAGCAGGTCGCGATCCGCCCGCACGCGGCGGTCGCTGCCCAGTGCGTTCACCCAGTTGCGCAGCGTGTTCGGATCGGAGTCCTCGCCCTGCTCCTGCAGGGTGATGCCGACCTCGTCGACCAGGTCGGCGAGGTCGAACTGCTCCAGCCGCGGCGACGGCCGGTCGCGCACATATTCGATGGCTTCGCTCGCCATGCGCGTCGCGCGGTCGATCGTTTTCATGATGGTCGGCGCGAACTTGCGCGTGCGCTCGTCGTCGCTGTGCGCCAGCCGGTCGGACAGCAGGCGCGCGGTCGACAGGATGTTGCGAAGGTCGTGATTGATCTTGTTCGAGGCGGCGCCGACCTCGGCCAGGCGTGACTTCTGGCGCAGCGAGGCGCGCAGCTCGCGTTGCAGATTCTGGAACTCGCGGTCGACCACGCCGATCTCGTCGTTGCGGGTCGAGGGCGGGCGATTGCGGCTGGCTTCCTCGGGATCGCGCCGGAACGACACCATGTCGGCCGACAGATCCTGCAAGGGCCGAATCACCAGCCAGCGCAGCGTGAGGTAGAGCAACGCGGCGGTGAACAGGGCGATGATGATCGACAGCACCAGCACGCGGACGGTGTAGTCGTACATCGCAATGCGCATCGGCAGCTCGTCGACCACGATCCAGACCATCGCCTTGGGCAGCCGCATCGATTCGCCACCGACGCGGGTGTAGTAGGCGCCGTCGCGCGACATGGCGCTGAGCGCATCCCAGATCAGGCCGAGCGCGCCGCGTTCTTTCAGGTTGAAGGTCGGCATGTCGGGCCGCGGCGGGATGTTGAGCAGCGCACGGCGCGGCTTGTTGGGCTCGACCAGAACGACCGCATCGACGCGGGCATGGTTCAGCAGCGCCCGCTTCACGCCCTCGGTCACCATGTTGTCGGGCGTGGCGTCGAGCGCCAGCGCGGCCAGCGTGCCGCTCTCGATCAGCTGCTCAAGATAGACCAGCCGGTAGCGCGCGATCGACGGCAGGAACAGCAGCAGCTCGGCCGTCATGACAGCGATGACCACCAGACCGAGGATGCGCCACGACAGCCCGAAAGTGGGTAGCCGCCGCAGGGTCGGGCGAGCACCGGCGCGCAGGGTGATGTCGGCGGCCATGGTTTCGAGTTTATCGGCTTTGCGCTTCCGGCGCACCCGGCAGGCCTGGGTCGGTCGCTGCGAAGCTTGGCCGCGCCGCCAGCCGCGCCCACCATGCGGCGAGGCGCGGATATCCTTGCAAGGCCTGTCGACCCTCCGGCGCGTGTACGAAATAGGCGATCATCGCGCCGAGATGCAGATCGGCCAAAGTGACGCCATCGCCGACCAGCGGCTCGAGCGCCGCCAGCACCTTGGCCGAGGCCTGCACGCCCCGCGCGATCTCGGCTTCATCGCCGGTTTGGCCCGAACA
>DASXQC010000233.1:0-7360 GCA_036493235.1 Reyranella sp. | reverse complement strand
CGGCGTCTTCATCGACAGGAAGAACATCGTCAGGCCCTGGTGCTTCGGCACGCTCGGGTCGGTGCGGGTGATGATGATGCCGTAGTCGGAGTAATGCGCGCCCGAGGTCCAGACCTTCTGGCCATTGATCACCCAGCCCTCACCCCCATCCGGCATTTTGGCACGTTCCGCGCGCGTGCGGATACCCGCGACATCCGAGCCCGCGGCGGGCTCGGAGAAGAGCTGGCACCAGATCTCCTCGCCATGCAGCGCGGGCTTCACGTAGCGTTCCAGATGCTCCTTGGAGGCATAGGCCATCATGGTCGGGATGCACATGCCCAAGCCGATGTCGAAGAAGCCGAGCGGCACCAGGTAGTTCGATTTTTCCTGCTGGTAGATCACCTGCAGGATCGGCGAGGCGCCGCGGCCGCCGAACTCCTTCGGCCAGGTCATCCGGGCGTAGCCGGCGGCGGCTTCCTTCGCCTGCCACTCCTTGGCCTTGACCAGCAGGTTGGGATCGTCGTTGCGGGCACGGAAGGCCGCCTTGTCGTCGCTCTTGCGAGTCGCATTGGCATCGAGCCAGGCGCGCACTTCCTTGCGGAAGGCGGCTTCTTCGGGCGTGTCGTTGAAGTCCATGTCTTCCTCCTTACGCCGCATTCTTCTGTTCGAGCCGGGTCACCAGCTTGTCCTTCCAAGCCATCGGCCCGCCGAGCGACAGCGCCATCACGCGGGCGCGGCGGTAATGGAACTGCGTGTCGGCCTCCCAGGTGAAGCCGATGCCGCCATGGGTCTGGATGTTTTCCTTCGACGCAAAATCATACGCGTCGGTCGCAGCGATGCGCGCCGCCGCCGCCGCCACCGGCAGGTCGGCGCCGCCGTCGGTCAGCATCATCGCGCCGTAATAGGCGTTGGAGCGCGCGAGCTCGAGCTTGACGTAGCAGTCGGCGAGCTTGTGCTTGATCGCCTGGTAGGAACCGATGGCGCGGCCGAACGCCTGGCGCTGCAGGGCGTAGTCGCGCGCCATCCACATCGCGGCCTCGGCACCGCCCACCTGGGCGAAGGCAAAGTAGACCGCCGCCGCGTCGTACAGCCGCTCGAGCAGGTTCCAGCCGTCGCCCTCCGCGCCCAGCAGCTCGGCCGAGGCGCCGTCGAAGATGAGCTCGGCATGCTTGCGCGCGGGATCGATCGTCTCGACGCGTTTCTTCGCGACGCCCTTCTGGTTGAGATCGACGATCGCGAGCCCGTTCTTCGCCAGCACGATCGCAAAGGTGGCCGCGTCACCGTCGGCCACCGGCACCTTCCTGCCGTTGAGGAACCCACCGCCGAATGTCGTCGCGATATTGCGGGGCTTGGGCGGCTGCGCGCCTTCCGACACCGCGAGCGTGCCAACCTTGCCTTCGGCCAGCAGCGGCAGCCACTTCTTCTTCTGCGCCTCCGAGCCCGCTATTTTGATCGCCTCGGTTGCTAGCACGACCGAAGAATCGAACGGCACCGGCGCGGCGGCGCGGCCGATCTCCTCGGCGATGACGCAGAGTTCGAGCGGCGACAGGCCGAGCCCGCCATAGGCTTCGGGGATGCCGGTCGCCGTCACACCCAATTCGACGAGGCCCTTCCAGACCTCCTCGGCATACGCTTCCTGTCCGTCCAGCACGCGGCGCACGACCTTGGTCGGGCACTTGTCGGTGAGGAATTTGCGGACCTGCTCCTTGAGCAGCTTCTGGTCGTCGGAGAAATCGAAGTTCATGATGGGCCAAAGGCTAGCAAGCGGCCCCGCATCGGGGAACGGCTTTAGGTTCCGTCAGGCGGCCTGTTTCGTGTGGTAGGATACGCACATGGATACTCCCCAAATCAAAGCCCCCGAAATCAAGGACTGGCACGCCCACGTCTACTTCGACCCGGCGACGCGCGATGCCGCGTGGGCGTTGCGCGAAAGGATCGAGAAGGAATTCGACATCGTCATGGGCCGCTTCCACGAGAAGCCGGTCGGCCCGCATCCGATGTTCAGCTACCAGGTGACCGTGCGGAACGAGCAGTTCACGCCGCTCGTGTCGTGGTTGACGCTCAACCACGGCGACCTCACGGTGTTCATCCATCCCAACACGGGGCAGGACCTCGAGGACCATCGCGATCGTGCGGTCTGGATCGGAAAGTCGATGCCGCTGGTGCTGAGCCTGTTTACCGACCGAAAGAAGGACTGACCGATGGATACTCTGCTGCCGCTCGCCCAGAAGGTCGGCGAGAAGCTGAAGGCGCGCAAGGAAACCGTCGGCGTGTCCGAATCGTCGGCAGGCGGCCTGATCTCCGCCGTGCTGCTCGCGGTACCCGGCGCCTCGGCCTATTTCATGGGCGGCGCTGTGGTCTACACGCGGCCGGCCGGCGAGGCGTTCCTGACGGCCACACCGTCGAAGCGCGCCGGCATCCGCTCTTCCTCCGAGCCGTGGGCAACGCTCGCCGCCGAGCTGGTGCGCGAGCGGCTCAACACAACCTGGGGCCTCGCCGAGACCGGCGCCTCGGGCCCGACCGGCAATTCCTACGGCGATCCCGCCGGCCACACTTGCGTCGCCGTCGTCGGCCCCAAGGGCAAGTTCGCCCGCACGCTCCGCACCGGCTCCAACGACCGCGTCGCCAACATGCGCGCGTTCGCTGCCGAGGCGCTCAAGCTGTTGGACGAGCAGCTGAGCTGATTCTTAACGCACCCGGTACAGTCGGACCGTCCAGCTCTTCTCGGGATCGCTGCACAGCGCGCCGTCGGTGCCGTCGCGGCAGATGATCTCGGTCGGGGCGCCGGTACCGCCGCCGTCGCAGGTGGGCTTGATGCCCGAAAGGTGCAGGTCCTGACCCTCCCACTTGGCCTCGGCCTGGGCATGGCAGAAGAAGACGTTCGGAGCATCGGTACGCGTGTAGAGATAGCGGCCGCCGGCCTTGTCGTCGAAGCACCAGGTGACGGTGCCGCGATGACCGGCATAAGCAAAGTTGTCGCTTCGCCAGCAGCCCTGCACGAAGCCGAGGCTGCCGTCCGGACGCTCGGGCAACTGCAGTGGAATGCTCGCCGGCGGCCGCAGGCTCGATGTCGCGAACGGCTCGTTCGGCCGCAGATAATGTGACGGCCGGCTGGTCGACGGCGCGATATAGGTCGAGCGCGGCGGCGTATAGGTCGAGGGAGGTGCGGCGCTGGGATAGCCGCCCGGCGGGACCGACGGGATGACGGGTTGCGGCGCCGGGCTGGTGCCGTTGGGCCAGGTCGGGCCCGTGCCGCCGATGACTCCGCCCAGGCCGCTGCCGGTTCCGGTCGAGTTGTAGACCGGGCCACCCGGCTGCACGCCTTGCGCAACAGCCACCCCGCTCGCCAGGGCGAGGACGATGGCCGCTCCATAGCCGATCCTGCGCATGCGTCGGATATCGGCACCGCCGGTGCGAGCGTCAAGTCACGGTCGGTTCAACGCCGTCGCTTGGCCGTCACCAGGCCGCCACCGGGTCGCCATTGGCCTATCACTTGTAGCATTCGATCTGTGTGCTGCTCGCCTCGGCGCGCTCGGCGCGCTGGGTCACCGGCAGCTCGCTCGCCGCCGTCTCGGCCGGCTCGTAGCGGATGTTGTGCGCCTCGAGGAAGTTGACGAGCGTCGACACCTTGATCGCGAAGTTCACGTTCTGCGGGATGTCGCCGGTCGCGCGGGCGACGGCCATGGCGTTGAGCTTGGACACTACGACGCCCATCAACCGGCCGGCCTCGTCGACGGCCGGTCCGCCGCTGTTGCCGGGTTGCACCGCGGCGGAGATCTGGATGTAGCGCGAGTCGTCGCGCAGGCCCGACAGCGCCGTGACGTTGCCCAGCGTGGTGTTGCCGGCCGACGACAGCGCCTGCGCCAGCGGATAGCCGAACACCAGCACCGGCTCGGCCGGCTTGATCGGCGCGCCGACCCGGAGCTTCAGGTAGCTCCTGCCCGGCGCGGGGGCGCGCAGCACCGCGAGATCGTCGGACGGGCTGGTCGCGAGCAGGCGCACGCCGCTGGTGTCGCCGCCGTTCTTGCGCAGCTTCAGCTCGCTGCAGCCGGCGACCACGTGATTGTTGGTGACCAGCGTGTCGGGCGAGATGAAGAAGCCGGTGCCGGTGCTGGCGAGCTTCTTCTCGTGCGGCCCGTCCGGACGGACGGCGGCAGTGGCGGGTGCCGTCCCCGTCGAGCCGCCGCGCGCGGCCACAGCCTTCTCGAGCTGGGCGCGCACCACCTCCGACGGATGGCCGTCGCCGGACAGGCCGATGCTCTTCTGGAAGGCCGAGATCGCCATGTTGGTCTTGAGCCCGACCACGCCATTGGCTGGACCGGGATCGTAGCCGAGCCGCACCAGCAGGGTCTGGATCACCATCACCAGCGCCGCCGACGAGGCGGACGCCGCCGACGGCGACGGCCCAGGGACAGGGACGGAGGGCGTCCGGTTGGGCACGGGCGGCAGTTGCGCCGCCGCGTAGTGCGCGACGCAATCGCGCGCGCGTTGCCGGGCGGGCTCGATGCCGTCGAGGGTGATGGCGTAGTGCTTCTGGTTGGCCGACACGGTGAGCTGCTGGCCCGACTTCAGCTGGCCGAAGATCTCGGGCGCGACGTTGAAGGTCATGCCCCGCGCGCCGAAGGCAAGACCATTCGCGGTGTAGGTCGTGCCGGCGACCTGCAGCGTCGCGGTATAGGACTCCTTCGACACCAGGTCCCAGTCCGGCGCCTCGGCCGCCAACGTCCAGACGCCGTGCGCGTTGTAGCCGATCGCCACGCCGAAGCCCTGGTTCTGCACGCGGTAGAGCGAGCAATGGTCGAACGGCCCGGCCGGCCCGCGGGTAAAGGCGCTGACTCTCCAGGCGCCGACCTGGGTCACCGACCCGGCGATCGGATCGGCGGCAACGACGCTGGGCAGCAGCAACGCGCCGCAAAGCGCCATCCACTGGCCGGCCTTCATGATGCGGACACTCCCCCGGGCACGCGCAACTCCCGGGCGCATGGTCACATGCGACGCCCATCCGGTCCAGAGTAGTGCGGCGCCGTCAGCGCCGCCCCCTACCGCCTGACCGGTCGTCCACCGGCGGTCATGCCGCCGTCGATCACCAGCTCCTGGCCGGTCATGTAACTTGCAGACTCGCTGCACAGGAACAGCACGCCGTTGGCGATGTCCTGCGCCTCGCCGACGCGGGTCAGCGGCACGACGCCAGCCGCGCGCTCGCGTGGGTCGATCGGCGCATTGCTGCGGTTGCCCGCGGCGCCGGTCGGGATCTTCTCCCAGATCGGCGTGGCGATGATGCCGGGATGCACCGAGTTGCAGCGGATGTTGTCGGCCGCATGCTCGAGCGCCACCGACTTGGCGAGCAGCCGCACGCCGCCCTTGGTCGCCGAATAGGCGGCCAGCCCCGGTGCGCCGCGCAGGCCCGCGATCGACGACATCAGCACGATCGAGCCGCCGCCCTGCTTCTTCAGCGCCGGGATCGCGTGCTTGATCGACAGGAACACGCCGTCGAGATTGATCGCCTGCTGGCGCTGCCAGTCGCCGAGCGTCATCTCGGCGATCGGCGCCATGATGCCGATGCCGGCATTGGCGACGATGATGTCGAGCCGGCCGAAGCGCTTCTCGGCCTCGGCGATCACGCCAGGCCACGTCGCCTCGTCGCGCACATCATGGCGCAGGTAGTGCGCCGTGCCGCCCGCCTTGGCGATCCGCGCGACGGCCTCCTTGCCACGCAGGTCGTCGATGTCGGTGATGAGAACCGACGCGCCCTCGCGCGCCAGGGTCTCCGAACAAGCCTCGCCGATGCCGGAGGCACCGCCGGTGACGATGGCCCCCTTGCCGGCGAGGAGCGCCACGTTAGCGGCCCTTCCAGTTGCCGGGACGCCTCTCCGCGTAGGACTTGATGCCTTCCTTGAAGTCCTCGGTCTTGCGCAGCCAATCCTGCTCGACCAGCTCACGCTCGGTGGCCATCTCGGCGCCATCGGCGAAGGCGCGGCGCATGGTCTCGCGCGTCGACAGGACGGCGAGCGGCGAGGACTCGGCGATCTCGTTGGCGAGCTTCATCGCCTCCTTGCGCACGTCGGCGAGCGGCACGAGCACGTCGGCCATGCCCCATTCGACCGCCTGCTCACCACCGATGCGGCGGCCGGTATAGAACATCAGGTTCGCCTTCTGCTGGCCGATCAGGTGCGGCAGGACGAAGGTGAGCGAGAAGCCGGGATGGAAGCCGAGCCGCGTGAAGTTGGCCGCGAAGCGCGCTTCGGCGCAGGTCACCCGAAAGTCCGGCATCAGGGCGAGGCCGAGGCCGCCGCCGATCGCCGCGCCCTGCACCGCCGCGATCGACGGCTTCTTGGAGCGGAACAGGCGGGTCGCCTCCTTGTAGAGGTGCTTGCCGCTCTCGGCCGAGCCGGTCTGCGGCCGGTTGGCGAAGTCGGCGCCGGCGCAGAACGACTTGCCCTGCGAGCACAGCACGTAGGCGCGGACGTTGATGTCGCGGTCGAACGCCTCGAAGGCGTCGGCGATCTGGTTGATCAGGGAATTGTCGAAGAAGTTGTGCGGCGGCCGCTGGATTTCGACGACGCCGACATGACCTTCGATCGAGACGCCGATATCCTTGTGTGTGCCGCTCATGTCAGCCCCCTGCGGGTTATAAGTGAGCGGCGATCTTGCCCCGCGCCGGGGCGGTCCGTCGAGTTTGGGAGGGAGAAAAATGCCGCAACGCGAACACCCGCCGGCGAAGCACGCCCTGGTGCTGGGCGGAGGCACCATGGGGGTTGGCATCATCGCCATGTTCCTGGCCGGCGGCTGGAAGGTCGACGTCGTCTCGCGCTCGGCTGCGACCCGCGACGGCCTGCCTGCGGCGTGCACCAAGGCCCTGGCGGCGATGGGCAAGTCCCCGGATACAGCAGGGTTGCGGACGTTCGCGACCTTGCCGGAGGCCGACTGGTCCAGCATCGACATCGCGGTCGAGACCGTGACCGAGGACCTCGCGCTGAAGCAGAAGCTGTTCGCGGAAATGGAGCAGCTGGCGCGGCCGGACTGCGCCCTCACCTCGAACTCGTCGAGCTTTCCGATCAGCGTCATCGGCAAGGACCTGAGGACGCAAAACCGGATGATGGGCCTGCACTTCTTCATGCCGGCGCATCTCATCCCGCTGGTCGAGGTCGTGAGCTCCGTGCACACCGACCCGAAGGAGGCCGAGCGCGTCGGCGCGGTCATGAAGGATCTCGGCAAGCGGCCGGTGCAGGTGCGCAAGGATGTGATCGGCTTCCTCGGCAACCGCATCCAGGGCGCGCTGATGCGCGAGGCGCTGTGGCTGATCGAGCAGGGCGTCGCCTCGCCCGAGGACATCGACGCGACGGTGCGGCTCTCCTTCGGCTTCCGTTACGCCGCGGCCGGC
>DASXQC010000232.1:0-3277 GCA_036493235.1 Reyranella sp. | reverse complement strand
CCGGCGCCTTCTTGCGCTCCTTGGCCGCCGCGAGCATCTCCTCGAGCCAGGTGTCGGCGTCGCCGTATTCCTGCGCCAGGATCTTGGCGGTGGCCTCGCCGATCAGGGGGATGCCCAGCGCGTTGATGAAGCGGTCGAGCGAGATGGTCTTGCGCGCCTCGATGGCGGAGACGAGGTTGCGTACCGAGAGATCGCCCCAGCCTTCGCGCTTCTTGATCTCGTCGATCTTCTTGGGCAGCCGGAAGATGTCGCCAGGGATCTTGAGCAGGCCGTCGTTGAAAAAATTCTCGATGTGCGTGCCGCCCAGCCCGTCTATGTCGAAGCAGTTGCGCGACACGAAGTAGCGCAGCCGCTCGACCTGCTGGAACGGGCATTCCAGCCCGCCCGAGCAGCGCCGCACCACGCCGCCCTCCTCGCTCTTCACCTCGGTCTTGAGCGGGCACGGGCACCTGGTGGGGAAGTGGAACTTCTCGGTCTTCTTCGGCCGCTCCTCCGGCACGAAGCCCAGCACCTGCGGGATCACGTCGCCGGCGCGCTGGATCGTCACCATGTCGCCGACCCGCACGTCGAGCCGCTCGATCTCGTCGGCATTGTGCAGGCTGGCGCGCGCCACCACGACGCCGCCGACATTCACCGGCTCCAGCTCGGCGACCGGAGTCAGCGCGCCGGTGCGGCCGACCTGGATGTTGATGCCGTTCAGCCGCGTGCGCGCCTGCTCGGCGGGGAACTTGTGGGCGATCGCCCAGCGCGGCGCGCGACTGACGAATCCCAGCCGCTCCTGCCAATCGATGCGATCGACCTTGTACACCACGCCGTCGATGTCATAGGGCAGCGCCGGCCGCTCGACGCCGATCTCGCGATAGAAGGCGCGCACCTCCTCGGCCGTGCGGCACAGCTTGGTCAGCGGGTTGGTCTTGAAGCCCCACTCCTTCAGGAGCTTGAGATACTCGCTGTGGGTCTTCCAGGTGCGCGGCTCGGCCTCGCCCCAGGCATAGGCGAAGAAGCGGAGCGGCCGCGTCGCCGTGATCGCCGGATCGAGCTGGCGCAGCGAGCCGGCGGCGGTGTTACGCGGGTTGACGTACGCTTTCTCGCCGGCCGCGATCTGGCGGGCATTCAATTCCTGGAACGCCTTGCGCTCCATGTAGACCTCGCCGCGCACGTCGAAGGCCTTGGGCACGCCGCGGCCCTTCAGCTTGTGCGGGATGTCCTTGATGGTGAGCAGGTTGGGCGTGACGTCCTCGCCGGTCGTGCCGTCGCCGCGCGTGGCGCCCTGGACGAACGCGCCGTCCTCATAGCGCAGGCTGATCGACAGGCCATCGATCTTGGCCTCGCAGCTGAAGGCAATCTCATCCTCGGGCTTGAGGTCGGTCTCGCGCTCGAGGCCACGCCGCACCCGGTCGATGAAGCCCTGCAGTTCCTCGTCGCTGAAGGCGTTGTCGAGCGACAGCATCGGCCGGAGGTGCCGGACCTTGGTGAAAGTGGTGGTCGGCGTCGGCGCGACCTGTTGCGTGGGACTGTTGGGATTGACCAGCTGCGGGAACTTCGCCTCGATCGCCTTCAGCCTGACGCGCAGCTTGTCGTAGTCGGCGTCGGAGATCTCCGGCGCGTCGTTCTCGTGATAGAGCACGTCGTTGGCACGGATCTCCTCTGCCAGCCGCTTATGCTCGGCCTTCGCCTGGCGCTGGGTGAGTTCGTCGACCTTCAGTGCGGCAACGACTTTGGCTGCTTTCGACATGGCGACACTCTAATTCCTCCCCATTCATATGGGGAGGTGTCCGCGTCATCGCGGACGGAGGGGTCATAAGCCACACCAAGACTGCGGCCTATGACCTCTCCGTCGCCGTATGACGTCGACACCTCCCCATCTGAATGGGGAGGAATGGCTCCCTATCCCGCCGTCGCCAGCAGCCTGTCGGCGGCGGCGCGGGCTTCGGCGGTGACTTCGGCGCCGGACAGCATGCGGGCGATTTCCTCGCGGCGGCCCTTGGCGTCGAGGGACAGGACGTCGGTGCTGGCATTGGTGCGGGTGGTGGTCTTGCGGATCAGCCAGTGGCGGTCGGCGATCGCGGCGACCTGCGGCGAATGCGTCACCACCAGCACCTGTACCTCCTTGGCGAGCCGCTTCAGCCGCTCGCCGACCGCGGCGGCCGTGGCGCCGCCGATGCCGGAGTCGACCTCGTCGAACACGATGGTGGCGGCGTCGCCGACCTTGGCGAGGCAGACCTTGAGCGCCAGCAGGAAGCGCGACAGCTCGCCGCCCGAGGCGATCTTGGCGATCGGCGCCGGCGGCGTGCCGGGATTGGTGGCGACGGTGAACTGCACGCGGTCGGTGCCGGAGTCGGACCAATCGGCTTCGGCCAGAGGCGTGAGCTCGGTCACGAACTTCGCCTTCTCCAGCTTGAGCGGACCGAGCTCGGCAGAGAGGGCCTTGTCGAGCCGCGCCGCGCCCTTGCGCCGCGCTGCCGCCTGCGCCTCGGCAGCAGCGACATAGGTCGCTCGCGCGGCCTTCGTCTTCTCGGTGAGCTTGTTCAGGCCGGCCTCGCCGTCGTCGAGCGCGGCAAGCTGCACGGCCATCTTCTCGGCGAGCGGCGCCAGTTCGGCCACGGTGACGCCGTGCTTGCGGGCGGCGGCACGCAGCGCGAACAGCCGCTCCTCGATCTTCTCCAGCCGGTTGGGATCGAACTCCAGCGCGTCGCGCGCCGTCTCGAGCTGCGCCTGCGCCTCGGTCGCCTCGCTCAGCGCGCGATCGAGCGCCGTCAGCGAGGCATCGAGCCGGCCGGCCGCCTTGTCGACGTTGCGTTCGACCAGCCGATGCGCCGCGCGCAGGGCCGCTACTGCGCCGCGCCCCTCTTCCAATTCACCCAACGCCTGGGCCACCGCCTCGCCCATCGCCGAGCCGGCGCGCATCAGCTGCCGCTCGGCCGCCAGCGTCTCCTCGTCGTCGGGCTTGGGCGCCAGCGTCTCGAGCTCCTTCACGGCATGGCGCAGGAAGTCCTCGTCGCGGCGGGCGGCGGCGGCGGCGGCTTCCGCCTCGCTGCGCTCGCGTTCGGCCTCACGCCACGCATGCCAGGCGTCGCGTACGGTCGCTGCCTGCTTCTCGAGGCCGGCGAAGGCGTCGAGTGACGCGCGGTGTGTGGCGGTGTCGAGCAGGCCGTGCTGCTCCATCTGCCCCTGGATCTCGACCAGCGTCTCGCCCAGCCGGCGCAGCAGCGCGACCGAGGCCGGCTGGTCGTTGACGAAGGCGCGACCGCGCCCGTCGCTGCCGATCGTGCGACGG
>DASXQC010000231.1:0-2709 GCA_036493235.1 Reyranella sp. | reverse complement strand
CCGCGTCGGCATGCGCATTCGTGCCGGCACGCTCGACCTCGAGACGGTCTCGGCGCTCGGCGTCAACGTGGCGGCGTTGCGTTCCTACAACTTCGCCGTCGGCAGCTTCCTCGCGGGCCTCGCGGGCGTGCTGGCCGCCGGTCAGCTCGGCCTCAATCCCAACATGGGCGACATCCTGATCATGCCGAGCTTCATCGCCATCATCGTCGGCGGCGTCGGCAGCCTGACCGGCACCCTGCTGGGCGGCCTGCTGATCGGCGTCGCCTCGGCGCTCACGACGGTGTTCTACCCGTCCGCCGCCGATGCGGTGATCTACGTGATCATGGCGGTGGTCCTGCTGATCCGGCCGCGAGGTCTGCTCGGCGAGGAGGGGATGCTGACATGAGCACCGTCACTACCCGCGCCGACGCCACCGTCGTTCGGCCCTGGCAGCAACTCGTCATCATCTGGGCGTTGCTGCTCACCGTGCCGTTCTGGCTGCCGATGCTGGGCGGCTACACGGCGATTGCCGGCCGCGTGCTGGTGATGGCGTTGGCGGCGATGGGCCTCAACATGCTGCTGGGCTACACCGGCGTGCTGAGCTTCGGCCATGCCGCCTATTTCGGTCTCGGCGCCTACGGCGCCGGCCTTACCTTGAAGTATGTCGCGGCCTCGACGCCGCTCGCGATCCTGGCGGGCACTCTGCTGGGCGGCATCGCCGGCACGCTGTTCGGCCTGCTGCTGGTGCGCCGGCGCGGCGTCTATTTCGCCATGGTGACCATCGCCTTCGGCCAGGTCTGCTTCTACATCGCCTACAAGTGGGACGACTTCACCGGCGGCTATGACGGGCTGCGCGGTTTCGTGCGCGCGCCGCTCGACTTCGGCCTGTTCAAGATCGACATCGCCGGCAACGGGCAGCTCTTCTACTACTTCGTGCTGTTCGTGTTCGGCCTGGCGGTCGGGCTGATGGCGCTGATCCTGAAGTCGCCGTTCGGCCGCACCATGATCGCGATCCGCGAGAACGAGCGCCGCGCGCGCTTCCTCGGCCTGCCGGTCGAGAAGCATATCTGGCTCTCCTTCTCGATCTCCTGCTTCTTCACCGCGCTTGCGGGCACGCTCTATGCGCTGCTTAACAACTTCGCCGATCCGCTCGGCCTCAACTACGTGATGTCGGGCAACATCGTGATGATCACGGTGATGGGCGGCATGCGCACCTTCTGGGGGCCGCTGGTCGGCGCCGTGCTGTTCGTGATGCTGCAGGACTACGTGTCGTCGATGACGACCAACTGGATGTCGTTCGTCGGCCTCGCCTTCGTGCTGGTCGTGCTGTTCTTCCCGCGCGGGCTGATGGGCATGCTGCAGCGGAGGTCTGGCGCATGAGCGACGCGACCCCCAAGCTCGAGGTCCGGGGTGTCAGCAAGAACTTCGGCAGCCTGCGGGCGGTTTCCGACGTCTCGATGCGGGTCCACCATGGCGAGCTGCGCGCCATCATCGGCCCCAACGGCGCCGGCAAGACGACTTTCTTCAACCTGATCACCGGCTTCTTCCCCCCGAGCGGCGGCGACATCCTGCTCGACGGCCAGAACATCAGCCGCGTGCCGGCCTCGCAGCGGGTCAAGATGGGGATGGGCCGCACCTTCCAGATCACCGAGATCTTCCCCGAGCTCACAGTGCGCGAGAACGTGCGGATCGCGGTCGAGACTGGCCTGGGCTTCAGCCTGCGGGCGTGGCTCTCCGCCGCCGACAAGAAGGCCGTCGCCGACGCCTCGGACGAGGTGATGACGATGGCCAACCTCACGGCCAAGGCCGACCGGCTGGTCGGCGAGCTCAGTCACGGCGACCAGCGCTCGGCGGAGATCGCCATGGCGCTGGCGCTCAAGCCGACGCTGCTGCTGCTCGACGAGCCGACCGCCGGGATGGGCGACGAGGAGACCTACCAGGTGACCGGCCTGATCCGCCGGCTGCACCGCGATTCCAAGTACACGATCGTCCTGATCGAGCACGACATGCGCGTGGTCTTCCACCTCGCCGACCGCATCTCGGTGCTGGCCGAGGGCAAGCTGCTGGCCGACGGCACGCCTGACGAGATCAGCAAGGACGTGCACGTCCAGAACGCCTATCTGGGGAAGGCCGAATGAACGCGTCGAAGAACGCAATCGAGGTCAGCGGGCTCAACACCTTCTACGGCAAGAGCCATATCCTCCACGACGTCTCGATCGCGGCGAAAGAGGGCAGCGTGACGACGCTGCTCGGCCGCAACGGCGCCGGCAAGACGACGACCATGCGCAGCATCATGGGTCTCACGCTGCCGCGCTCGGGCTCGATCAAGGTGTTCGGCACCGAGATGGTGCGCCAGCCGCCGCATCGCGTGGCGCGCCAGCGCGTCGGCTACGTGCCGGAAGGCCGCCGCGTCTTCCCGAACCTCACGGTCGAGGACAATCTTAAGGTGCCGCAGGGCAGCAGCGAAGGTCCGTTCGACATCCCGCGCATCTACCAGCTCTTCCCGCGGCTGGAGGAGCGCCGGATGAATCGCGGCCGACAGCTGTCGGGCGGCGAGCAGGAGATGCTGTCGATCGCGAGAGCGCTGCTGCTCAATCCCAAGCTGCTGATCCTCGACGAGCCGTCGCAGGGCTTGGCGCCGCTGATCGTCAAGGACGTCTTCAAGATCGTCGCGAGCATGAAGCAGGAGGGCATGACCGTCCTGCTGGTCGAGCAGAACGTGCGCATGGC
>DASXQC010000230.1:0-19931 GCA_036493235.1 Reyranella sp. | reverse complement strand
TGGGCGGGCTCGCGACCATACCCGGTCCTCAGAAGTGAAGCCCAAGGGTCTCGCGCGCTCGCGCATCCTGGTCACCAACGACGACGGCATCAACGCGCCGGGCCTCGAAGCCCTGGTCGAGATCGCGACGCAACTGTCGAGTGACGTCTGGGTGGTGGCGCCGGAGTTCAACCAGAGCGGCGCCGGCCATTCGCTGTCGATCACCCGGCCGATCCGCGCCCGCGAGGTCGGCGAGACCAAGTTCGCGATCGAGGGCACGCCCACCGACTGCGTGCTGTTCGCCGTCAAGCATCTGCTCAAGAACCGCAAACCCGACATCGTTCTGTCGGGCGTCAACCGCGGCACCAACATGGCAGACGACGTGACCTACTCGGGCACCATCGCCGGGGCGATGGAAGGCTGCCTGCTCGGCATTCCGTCGATCGCCTTCAGCCAGGCCTTCATGCAGCCGCATCCCGTGAAATGGGGCACCGCGACCGCGCACGGCGCCGAGGTCGCACGCCGCGCGCTGGAGATGGACTGGCCGCGCAACGTGTTCGTGAACGTGAACTTCCCCGACGTGGTCGCGGCCTCGGTGAAGGGCATCAAGGTGACGCGCCAGGGCGTGCGCGGCTTCGGCGGCACCATCGTCGAACGCACCGACCCGCGCGGCGGCGCCTACTACTGGATCGGCTATACTCCGGGCGAGCACGAGGTCGACGAGGAGTCCGACCTCTACGCCGTCCGTCATGGCTATGTTTCGGTGACGGCGCTGCATCTCGACCTCACGCACGAGGCGACGCGACGTAAGCTCGCCGCGCAATTCGCCGACGCTTAGGGCAAGATGCGGGTGCGATGAACGTCCCCGCCATGCAGCGCCTGATCGCCGAGCTTCGGCAATCGGGTATTACTGATGAGAAGGTGCTGGAAGCGATCGCCGCGGTCGACCGCGAGCGCTTCGTGGCTGGCCCGTTCGCCGAGCGCGCATGGGAGAACACCGCGTTGCCCATCTCGTTCGGCCAGACGATCAGCCAGCCTCTGGTGGTGGCGTCGATGACCGAGGCGCTGCGCGTCGGCCCGCGCATGAAGGTGCTCGAGATCGGCACCGGCTCGGGCTACCAGGCGGCGGTGCTGGCCAAGATCGCCCGCCGCGTCTACTCGATCGAGCGCTTCAAGCCGCTGTCGAAGGAAGCCGAGCGGCTGCTGATCGACCTGGGAATCTATAACGTGGTGTGCGACGTGGGCGACGGCAGCAAGGGCTGGCCGGGGCAGGCGCCGTTCGACCGAATCATCGTCACCGCTGCCGCCGAGGAGCGGCCGCAGGCGCTGATCGACCAGCTTGCAGTCGGCGGCATCCTGATCGTGCCGGTTGGCCGCGATCCCACCAGCCAGGTGGTCGAGCGCATCATCAAGAGCGAGAGCGGCCTGCAGCGCGACACCCTGATGCCGGTGCGCTTCGTGCCGCTGGTTACCGGGGCATTGCCGGTGCTGGGGCAAGGTTAGCGTCTTGCCGGACCGCGGGCCTCCCGGCCCGCTCATGAACTCTTGAGGCGGGCGAGACGCCGGCGGTCCGGCAAGAATCTACGCGCCGTACTCCGCCGGTTTGCGGGTTGGGCGCAGGCCGCGCAGCATCAGGTGATCGAGCGAGACGGGCCCGGGGCCGGCGATGCCGAGCCAGGCGAACATCACGAAGTAGGAGACCTCGTCGAAGCCCAGCAGCGTCTCGAGCGAATCGACATCGGCCCATTTCGCCGAGGCGATCGCCACGATCATGATGATCATCATCGGTACGGCGATGAAGCGGGTCAGCAAACCGACCAGCAGCATCAGGCCGCCGACGAATTCCATGCCCGAGGTGAAGGGCGCGAGAACCTCGGGTGCGGGAATGCCCCACTCGCGGAAGTTCTCGACCATGCGCGGCAGGATGTGCAGCTTGGTCCAGCCGGACCACAGGAACACCCAGCCGACGACGATGCGCACGGCGAGCGGTCCCGCCCAGCCGAAGTAACCCGCGACCACGCGGGACCAGTCGTAGAAGACGGTCGCGAACGCATTCATGGAACCAACTCCGGAAGAAGCGGCCGGCGGGCGGACCACATAGGCGGCCCGCCGGCGGTCGCCTTACATCGCCTTGCCGCCTTGGTTCTGGCAGCTGACCACGTCCTTGGTCTCGGTGAAGCCCTGGCCCTTGCAGGCATTCAGGCCCTTGCAGGCGTTGGTCGCGCTCTTACACGCGCTCTGGCCCTTGCAGGCGTTCGTGCCGTGACACTTCACGCCGCCGTCGGCATGGGCCGCGGTGGCGAAGGTGCCGGCGGCGAAGATCGCGGCGGCGGTGGTGATCAATGTGCGCTTGTTCATGAGGAGCCTCCTGATAGAGCGAGCATGGGGCTCGCTTCGGGGTATTCGTGGCGATTGCGGGAGACGTTACCGGGCGGACGCCTGTAATGTTCGGGCCCTCGCACACGAATACGTGAAGGACCCCGCTCGCGTTGGCCGCATCCGACGATCTTTCCGCCCTGATGCGGCTGGCGCGGCAGGGCGACGACGAGGCCTATCGCCGGCTGCTCGGCGAGGTCGCAATCTGGCTGCGGGCGGTCGTTCGGCGCGGGCTGGCGTCGGCCGGGCGCGGTCCGGCGGAGAGTGAGGATATCGTGCAGGAGACGTTGCTGGCGGTGCATCTGAAGCGGGAGACCTGGGACCCCTCGCGGCCGATCGGGCCGTGGCTACGCGCCATCGCCCGCCACAAGCTGGCCGATCACCTGCGGCGCCGCGGCTTCCACGATCATCTCGACATCGACGAATGGTCTAACGCGCCCGAATTGGCGGTGGAGGTCGAGACGTCGGCCACGATCGACTCGCGCCGGCTGCTTGCGAGTCTGCCCGAGCGGCAGCGCACGATCGTCCAGGAGATCTCGCTCGAGGGACACAGCGCCGCCGACGTTGCCACGCGGCTCGGCATGAGCGAGGGCGCTGTCCGTGTCGCCCTGCACCGCGCACTCAAGGCGCTCGCTGTGTTCTACCGCCGGGAGCAGCCATGAAGACCGATCAGCTGGTCGAGGCACTGGTCGCCGAGGGCGCTGCGGCGAGGCCGATCGGCAACTCGCTCGTGCTGGCGCTTGCCGCGGGGCTCGCACTCTCGCTCGTCGTGTTCTTCCTGACGCTCGGCATCCGCCCCGACATCCGGCCGGCGCTCGAGACCTGGCGCTTCGATCTCAAGATCGCGACGGCACTGTTGGGTCTGGTGTTGGCATTCGGCGTCTGCCGCGACTGCGCCCGGCCGGACATGCCATCCCATCCGCTGCGGCGGCTGCTGCCGCTGCTGGCCCTCGTCGCCGCCGCCGTCGCGGTCGAGCTGGCGCTGGTGCCGGAAGCCGCCTGGCGGCAGCGGCTGGTCGGAAGCAACATGCTGATCTGCCTGCCAATGGTGCCAATTCTGTCGCTGGCGCCGCTCGCCGCTGTGCTGTGGATGCTGCGCCGGAGTGCGCCGGCTTCGCCGGTGCTGGCAGGGGCGGCGGCCGGCCTGGTGGCGGCCCTTTCCGGCGCGACGCTCTACGCCTTCCACTGCTTCGACGATTCGCCGCTGTTTGTCGCCACCTGGTATTCACTGGCCGTGCTGGTGGTGACGGCGGTCGGCGCCTGGGCTGGGCACAAGTTGCTGCGATGGTAGGTCTATAGTGCGCGGATGATGTTCCATCGGTTGCGCGGTTACAGACGTCTTTTCCAGGTCAGCGCCGTGCGCTGGCGCAGACGCATCCTGTTCCTGGCAGGCGGCCTGTTGGTCGGCGCCTTGGCGGCAGCCCTTGCCGTTCTTGCCGACCAGGCGCAGCAACTCTTCGCCACAATCCTTCTGCGGTCGCGCTACATCGCGCTCGTCCTCACCCCATGCGGCTTCGCGCTGGCAGTCTTCCTCACCAATCGCTTCTTTCCCAATGCGAACGGCAGCGGCATTCCGCAGGCCATCGCAGCGCGCAAGCTGACGGACCAAGCAGCACGGTCGCGCCTGGTCTCGTTGCGCATTGCCGTCGGCAAGATCCTGTTGACCCTGCTGGGGCTCGCCTGTGGCGCCTCCGCCGGACGCGAAGGTCCCACCGTCCAGGTCGGAGCGTCGGTGATGTTTGCCTTGGGGCGGTTCTCACCCCGTCGGCAGCCCGGACTGATCCTCGCCGGCGCGGCGGCCGGGGTCGCTGCGGCATTCAACACGCCCTTGGCGGGGATCGTGTTCGGCATCGAGGAGATGAGCCGCGCCTTCGAGGTCAGGACCAGCAGCCTGGTGATCGGAACGGTGATTGCCGCCGGCCTCACATCGATCGCGCTGATGGGCGACTACACCTACTTCGGAACCACCCCGGCGAGCTTGAAGACGACGGTCGACTGGCTGGCCGTGCCGGCGTGCGGCGTCGTGGGCGGTCTGGCGGGTGGCATCTTCAGCCGGATCGTCATTGCGATGGCGCGCGGCCTGCCGGGCCGGATCGGCGGCCTGATCAAGCGCCGCAAGGTATCCTTCGCCGCCGTGTGCGGGTTCGCCGTGGCGCTTTGTGGCCTCGCCTCCGGCGATCTCATCTATGGGACCGGCTATGCGCAGGTGAAGCCAGCCCTCGAGGGCGGTGCGGCCCTGGCGCAGAGCTTTGGCATCCTGAAGTTCGCGGCAACGACCCTGACGACCATCAGCGGTATTCCGGGCGGCATCTTCTCTCCGTCGCTGGCGGTGGGGGCGGGCCTGGGCGCAAACCTAGCCGCCCTTTTCCCCGGCACGCCGGTCGAGGCGCTCCTGCTGCTGGGAATGGTGTCCTATTTCGCGGGCGTGGTTCAGGCTCCCATCACGGCATTCGTCATCGTGACCGAGATGACCCAGAACCACGGCATGGTCGTGCCCCTGATGGCGGCATCGCTGATCGCCTGGGCGGTCTCACGAACGATGAACAAGGACGGCATCTATCACGCGCTCGCCGAGAACTATGCCCAGTCGTGAGGGGGACGGGCGTTCGAGGGCGATAAAAATCGTCGCCGACCGGATTCCCGCCGGAATCGCGATGCAGTAGACTCTCCCCATGAAAAGAGCCCCTCGCTTCCCCTCGCGATGGGCCGGCTGGACGCGATCGCTGACCATAATGGCGACGCTGACAGCTGCGCTCGGCGCGTGTACGTCCATGGACAACGTCTTCTATGGCGCCCGTGAAGGCACCATGGAATATCCCGGCTCCGCCGCCGGCCCCGGTGCCGTGCCGACCTATGTCGTCAAGAACAGGGACACGCTCGACGGCATTGCCCGCCGCTACGGCGTCAGCCCCGAGAGCATCGCCGAGCGCAACAATCTGCAGGCGCCTTATTCGCTGCGCCCCGGCCAGTCGCTGCAGGTGCCGGGCGCCAAGTACGTGGCGCAGAGCGAGCCGGCCGAGACGGCGTCGATGTCGCCGGGCGTGCAGAGCGGACCCGCGAGTGGCCCGCCCGGCCCGGTGAAAAAGGAGACGCTGGCCCCGCCGCCGGGTGCGAAGGAGGGCGCCCGCGAGGAGAGCCGGGAAAGCCGGATGGCGTCCGCCGCCCCCGGACCCGCCGCCACCGGCGAGCCGACGCCGCTCGGCCACCATGCCGAGAAGGCGCCGCCGCCCGGCCCGCCGCCGCGCTTCCAGTGGCCCTTGCGCGGCAAGATCCTTACCCCCTACGGCGGCGACAGTGGTGGCCAGAAGAGCGACGGCATCGACATCGCCGCCGACAACGGCGCGCCGGTGAAGGCGGCCGACGGCGGCACGGTGGTCTATGCCGGCGACGGCGTGCCCCATCTCGGCAATCTGCTGCTGATCGAGCACTCGGCCGGTTACATCACCGCCTACGGCAACAACGAGTCGTTGCTGGTGAAGAAGGGCGACAAGATCGCCAAGGGCCAGACGATCGCCCGCGCCGGCTCTTCCGGCGGGGCCGCGAGCCCGCGCGTGCACTTCGAGGTGCGTCGCGGCGGCGCCAAGACCATCGACCCGATGACGGTGCTGCCGTCGCAGTAGTCTTTTGGACCGCGCGCATCCTGCGCGCTCATGATCATGAGCGTACAGGATGCGCGCGGTCCATCAGACGATCTTGCCGTCCATCTTGTACTGGCCCCGGCGGTCCTCGATCTCGAGGACCCAGACGTCGGGGTCGTACTTCACCTGCCGCTCGATATAGGCGTCGGCCTCCGCCTCGCTGACCGGCGTGGGGCCGGTGCCGCGGCTCCAGGCTGGCTCGTCGCCCGAACTGCTGGTCTGGGCGAAGACGGTCACGCCGTTCTCGAAGCGGTTCAGCTTCAGCAGCACCGTGCCGGCGTCGGGATCGCCGCGCCGCACGACCGTCGCCGGGATGAAGGCGCGGTCACAGATCCGCACCTGCGCGCTCACCCAGAGGCCGGTATTGAGGCCCATCACCATTACACTCACCTCACCCTGAGGAGCGGCCCGCAGGCCGCGTCTCGAAGGGGTGGGCACGAGCACCTTGTCTGCAGCCCACCCTTCGAGACGGCGCTCCGCGCCTCCTCAGGGTGAGGTAGCGTGTGTTCATGCGTCAGGCCAGCGCGTCGTCGAGGCCGTCGAATACGGCGCGCGCGCCGCGCCAGCGGTAGCGGACGCAGGCGAAGGGGAGCGAACCGAGCGCGCCCTCCTGCTCGGCGAGTTCGGCGGGAGCGATCAGGATCGGCCGCACGTCGGAGCCGCCGCGCGCCGCGGCCAGCGACAGCGAGCCGACGGCCAGCGCCAGCTCCTCCGGCTGGCTGTCGGCGATCAGGGCAAACAGAGGCTGCGGGCGCTCGCCGCGCAGCGAGAAGAGGTCGACCGTGCCGCCGAACAGGCCGCGCTTCGAGAGCTCCTCGTGCAGCGACAGATCGACCAGTGAGCGGTCGCATGCGGCCTTGGCCGAGGCGTGCACCGAGGGCTCGACGCAAAGCGTCGGCTGGCTGGCCGGCATCTCGCCCTCCTTGAAGCGGCGTACCGAATCGACGAAGCGGCCGAGCAGGCGCGTGAGCCGCGGGCTGCCGAGCGGGGCGATGATCAGCGCTTCGATCTCCTCGCCGTCGGGCCATTGCACGGTGCGCCACACGCTGTCGCTCAGGAACTCGCGGAAGCCCGATTTGCTGAGGCGGCCGGAATGCGCAAGGTAGAACGCGCCGTTCTCGTCGATCGCGATGATGCCGGCGACCTTCCGGTCAGCGCCGGCGCGCGGCAGGTTGATTTCGCAGGTGATGCTCTCGCGCCGTGCAGGCGGATCAGGCGCGTGGCCCAGCACCAGCGCATCGCGCTGATGGCGCGGCTCGACCGCCCACCAGAAGGCGTCGTCGCGCACCCAGTGGATGGTGGTGCGCAACTCGCCACCGCGCCAAGTGAGGCGCACGCCGCGCGCAGGAATGCCCTCGAGAGCGCCGTGCAGGCGCTTGATGGCGCGATCGACGCGCTTGGGGTCCCCCGCGACCTGAAGCATTACGGTGTGCCAAGATACCTAGTTAGTTATCCTTGCCCCTGTGGACAGGTTCGGCCAAACACGCCGCTTCATGGCTCCCCCTCTCCTGACCCTCGCCGGAATCCGCTTCCATCTCGGCGACCAGACCATTCTCGACGGCGTCGATCTCGCGATTGAGCCGGGCGAGCGGGTATCGCTGGTTGGCCGCAACGGCGCGGGCAAGTCGACCTTGCTGCGCATCCTGGCCGGTGCGCCGATCGCCGATGGCGGCATGCGCTTCGTGCAGCCCGGGACCACGGTCGCGACGCTGCCGCAGGAACCGGACTTCACCGGCCACGGCACGGTGGCGCACTACATCGCCGCCGCCCTGCACGACAGCCATCACGGCCATACCGACTACCGGGTCGAGGCGATGCTCGACGAGGTCAGGCTCGACGGCCATCGCGCGCCGTCGGAGCTGTCGGGTGGCGAGGCGCGGCGCGCGGCGCTTGCGCGCGTGCTGGTGGCCGAGCCGGACGTCATGCTGCTCGACGAGCCGACCAACCATCTCGACCTGCCGACCATCGAATGGCTGGAGGCCAAGCTCTCGACATGGCGCGGCGCCTTCGTGCTGGTGAGCCACGACCGGCGCTTCCTCACCAACCTCACGCGCGCTGTTCTGTGGCTCGACCGCGGCATCGTGCGGCGGCTCGATCGGGGTTATGACGCGTTCGAGACGTGGTCGGCCGACATCCTCGAGCGCGAGGCGACCGAGCGGCACAAGCTCGACCGGCTGATCGAGCGTGAGACCGAATGGGCGGGCAAGAGCATACGCGCCCGGCGCACCCGCAACGAAGGCCGGCTGCGGGCGCTGGGCGAGTTGCGCAAGCAGCGCCGTCAGCAGATCGGCCCGGTCGGCCGCGCGACCATCGAGGTGGGCGAGGCGCAGCAGTCCGGCGCGCTGATGATCACCGCACGCAACATCTCCAAGTGCTTCGACGACAAGGTGATCGTGAAGGACTTCTCGACGCGCATCTTTCGCAAGGACCGCGTCGGCGTGATCGGTCCCAACGGCGCGGGCAAGACGACGCTGCTGCGCATGCTGACCGGCGAGCTGGAACCCGACACCGGCACGGTGAAGCTCGGCGCCAACCTGATACCGGTGGTGATCGACCAGCGCCGCACCGCGCTCGATCCCGACAAGACGCCGTGGGAGATCCTGGCCGAGCGCGGGGACCATGTGCTGGTGCGCGGGACACCGCGGCACGTCATGACCTACCTGCGCGAATACCTGTTCAAGGACGAGCAGGCGCGCCAGCCCGTGCGCACGCTCTCCGGCGGCGAGCGCAACCGCCTGCTGCTCGCCAAGGCGCTGGCCGCGCCGTCCAACCTTCTGGTGCTCGACGAGCCGACCAACGACCTCGACGCCGACACGCTCGACCTGCTGCAGGAGGCGCTCGGCGACTATGACGGCACCGTCCTGCTGGTCAGCCACGACCGCGACTTCCTCGATCGCCTGGTGACTTCGACCATCGCGCTCGAAGGCGACGGTACGGCGGTCGAATACGCCGGTGGCTACAGCGACTACCTGCTGCAACGGCCGGAGCGCGAAATACCGATGGCCGCGCCAGCATCGCGCAGGGAGCGGGCGCCTGCGCCGCCGCCCCGCGAGCAGAAGCAGCGGCTAGGCTATAAGCGCGAACGCGCACTGGCCGAGCTGCCGAAGAAGATGGAGAAGCTGCAGGCGGAGATCGGCGAGCTTCAAGCCGTGCTCGCCGACGCCGACCTCTATCGCCGCGATCCCAAGACCTTCAATGTCAGGACCGCACGCCTCGGAGCGGTGCAGGCCGAGCTAGAGGCAGCCGAGACCGAATGGCTAGAACTCGAGATGCTGCGCGAGGAACTGGGGGGCTAAGCGGAGGGTGCGATAGCGGCAAAGACGGGAACCGGCTTGTCGAAGCCCTTCAGGGCCAGATCGTCGCGTTTGGCGAGAGGCACGCTCGACCCGATCGCCTGGGCGGCGGCAAGATCGACGAGGATTTCGGAATCGTCCGCACTCGAGCACAGGCGCGCAGCAAGATTCACGACGTTGCCGACCGCTGTGTAGTCGAGCCGGCCTTCCTCCGATCCGATCCGCCCGACCGTGGCCGGTCCCATCGCCAGGCCCACACCGAAGCCAAGCTGGTGTCCGAGCGTGCGCAAGCCTGTCAGAACGTTCTGCACGTTCGCCTGCATATCTCTCGCCATCTCGATGGCGCGCACGGCCGGATCCGGGCAGGAAACCGGGGCGTTGAGCAGGATCATCGCGCCGTCGCCGGCGAAGTTGATGAGCGTGGCACCATGGGTGCTCACCGCTTTCTCGACGGCATTGTAGTATCCACGCAGCACGCCGATGATGGTTTCGGAGTCGGCACCCGCCGAGAAGGCGGTGAAGCCGCGCAGGTCGCAGAACACCACGACGACCTCGACGCGCCGCCCGTCGAGAACACGGTCGTCACCGATACTGTCGACCAGCTCGGCCACTTGCGGCGCGAGGAATCGCTTGAGGCGGCTGATGCGTTCCGAGCGCTCCTGTGAAACGGCCAGCTCGCCCGCCATTTCGTTGAATCGGATTGCAAGGCGCTCGAACTCGTCGCCTGTCGCGAGGTTGATCCGGTGATCGAATTGTCCCGCCCCGATGCGGGCCGTTCCGTCCTCCAACAGGCGGATCGGCCCAACCATGCGCTGGGTCAGCCCATATGCGAGCATCGCGGCGAGCGCTGCGCCGGCCACGAGCAGTGCGCCGGTGCGCCACAGAGCCGTGTAGATCGGCGTGAAGGCCTCGCTGAGGGGCTGCTTGACGATGACGCTCCAGTTTACGCCCGGGATCGGCGCCATCGCCGCCAGCACCGTCTTGCCGGCAAGGTCCTGGCCGGTCGTCGCCTGGCCGGGGCCGGTGAGAACAATCGTATCTCGCAGGATTCGGAGCGGCCGCTGCGCAATCTCATCGGCCCGCAGCACCAGGCTGATGTCGGGATGCGCCACGAGCCTGCCCGGCTGGTCGAGGACGAACGCCTCGCCGGTGCGCCCGACGCGGATCCCCGAGATTTCTTCCCAGATGAACTTCAGGTTGATCTCAGCGATGGCTACCCCGACCGCCGAGCGATTGCCCGCGACGGCGATGGTCATGAAGGGTTCCGAGCCGTATTGGAAAGTCACTGGGCCAAACCAGCGTCCGTCCGAGCGCGCGCCGATCACGGCGGGTTTGGCCGACAGGTCGTCGCCGCTCTCGCTCTTGTTCAGGCCGATGCGCGATACGAACAGGCGTTCCTTGCCGGCAGCGTCGACCAGGCTGAGGCTGATGACGGCCGGAGCCTGGCGCAGCAGGCCCAGGGCGTCGAGCCTGTGCTCGTCGCGCGTATTCTCAGCCCATGGCAACTGAAGGGTCCAGGCGAGCTGCTCGCGGATCCCTTCGATGAAGTCGTGGATCTTCACAGCCGCCAGGCGGGCTTCCGCGTCGAGCAGGTCGTTCAACCGCGCACGCTGGTCGTGATAGCCGAACCAGGCTTCGCTGCCGCCGGCGATCAGAAGGGGGGCGACGACGGCAGCGAACAGGGCACCGAAGTACTTCGTGAAGAGCGACCGGCGCGGGGTGGCGGATGGATCGGGCATCGTGTCGGTTCGTGCGGCGGCCGGACGGCCCGTCACTCGATCACCCTGTCGGCGCTTGCCAGCAGCGAGGGTGGGAAGGACAGGCCCAGGGCATCGGCGGCCTTCTGATTGATGAACAGCTCGACCTTGGTGACGCGCTGCACCGGCAGCTCGGAAGGCTTCTCACCCTTGAGGATACGGCCGGCGTAGATGCCGGTATGGCGGTGCGATTGATCGAAGGCACCGCCATAGCTCATGAGGCCGCCCGCGTTCGGGAAGTCGCGAGACTGGGTAATCGCCGGCACGGCATGGCGAACCGCGAGCGCGGCAAGCTGCTGGCTGCGGAAAGCGAAATAGGGATCGGACGTGAAGACCAGTCCGCCCGCTTTCGCCTGCTGCGTGGACGTGAACAGGGATTCGAACTCCTGTTCGACACTGGCCTTCAGGACAACGAGTTCCACGCCAAGGGTATCTGCCGCGACTTGCAGGTTCTTCAACTGCGTCGTTGCGGTCGGGCTTTTGGGATTGAGAGCAACGGCGAATACCTTGCTGCTCGGGCGGAGCTCCTGCATGAATTCCAGTCGCTTGCGCGAGACCTCGACACTCAGGCTCGACACGCCGGTGAGATTGCCACCGGGCTGGGAGAGGCTTTTCACCACACCCAGCATGACCGGATCGCCGCCCATCTCGAAGACGATCGGGATGGTCGTTGTCGCCGACTTCGCCGCGAGCGCCACCTCAGCGCCGCCCGGCGCCACGATGACATCCACTTGCCGGTCGGCCAACTCTTTTGCCAGCGCCGGCAGTCGGCTGTATTGACCATCGGCCCAACGAAATTCGATCGTGACTGTGCGCCCCTCGGTGTATCCGGCGGACTCCAGTCCGTCGCGGAAGGCATGGAGGCGACTGGCGTAGCGTTCCGGGGATTCCGAGCCCAGATAGCCGGCGACCGGCATGGCCTGTGCGCGGGCCGGGACGAGCGATACGGCCACACCGCCGGCCGCTCCACCAAGTGCGATGAAGTCACGCCGCCTCAGTCGATCGGTTGCTCCGGTAAGGGTATGGGGCATGAAACGCAAAGTCGCCTCCTTCCAGCCAACATTGCGTAGTCCCTAGCCATATCATAGCCCGTGCACTCGCACGGCCGAACAAATAGTTTTGCTGATCAAAAGCCGTCAGTGCAAGCCGCCGGCGGTCGAGTAGGTCCAGCGCATGATTGTGCGGGACTTCATGAACCGGTTCGGCGAGGGCCTTTGCCGGGGCTCAGCGGCCGATCTCTTGCGCCATCTTCTCCACCGCGCGAGTCAACGTCTCGTTGACGGACGCGGCGATCTTCATGAATGGCTCGAACTGGGACATGATGTTCCTCAGCTCGCCCTTGCGCATGTCGAACGGGAGGACCAGCTCCTGGATCTTCGCCTCGAGGTTCGCGATCTCCTGGCGATGATCGCCGGGCGCCTTCCAGAGCTCGTCGCGCTGCTGCGTCAGCGCGCTCCGCAGGCTTAGAAGCCCGAGTCGGAAAAACGGTTCATGTCCGGCTGAGAGGAATCGAACCCAGTGTAGAAGACCGGGTCCTGCGTCGGCCCGGTCGTGTTCGCAGTCGTCGTCGTGGTCGCGGCGGCCGGTGCCATCCCCGCGGTTGGCGTGGCCATCGCCTGCACGAGCTGCGCGACGGCGGACGCCTGCGGGTCGTCGAGCAGGGAGGCGCCCGGGGTGACCCGCCAGGAGTCGGCGTAGAGGCTCAGCATCTGCTGCTCGCTCAGCGGCGAGGTGAGCACGGTGCCGTCCCGCAGCTGGAAGTCGTTGGCCTGGCCGGTGTCGCTGCCCAGCAGGCCGTGCACCGATCCAGGTGCGTCGTTGGGCCCGAGCGTGACGGTCCAGTCGAGGTAGATCCCGCTGAAATTGGTCACGGTCATCGACTCGCCGTTCGCCCAGTCGAGCCGGTAGACGTCGTCGGACAGCCGCGCGAGGCTGCCGTCGTCGTTGCCCAGCCGCTGGGTGTCGCCGACCTGCAGCGCGATGTCGGCGACGCCATCGATGTGCACCGTGTTGTCGCGGCCGACGGCGAACGTCACCTGTTCGTCGCCGACCTCGGTGCCCAGCACCTGCGTGACGCTGACGGCGCCGCCCCACGACGTCGTCTGCATCTGGATTTCCCAGGGATTGCCCGGGTCGGTCGATTGCGCGACGACGAAGTCGCCGGTCGCCTGGAAGTCGTACTTCAGGCCGTCGAAGGTCGTCATGTGGACGTCGCCCTCGCCGCCGCCCACGGTCGACGGATTGGCCTGCAGGGTGCTGCCGCCCAGGCCGTTGGCATGCGAGACGAAGCCGGCGCTGTAGTCGCCGCTGACACTGTACTGTAGCGCGCCGGACGGCAGGTCGATGGTCATCGTGCCGCCGGACCAGGTGACGCCGGTCGCCTGCTCGCCGCCGATCACCAGCGTGTCGCTGGCATCGAAGCCGCTGATGACGCCGTGGAACGCGCCCGGGTCGGCGATCACCAGGGTCGCGTGCGGGCTGAACTGCACGGTCTCACCGCTGGCGACCGCGCCCTCCAGCGTCATGGTCGCGCCGGAGGCGATCGAGAGGGTACCGTTGCCTGTGATGTTGCCGTAGACCAGCAGGTCGCCGCCCCTGGCCTCGATCGTGCCGTCGTTGACGATGTCGGCCGATGTCGTCGTCTGGTTGCCGCCGAGATCGCCCGACAGCGTGCCGAGGCCGGAGATCACGCCGCCCGAATCGACGTCGATGACCGGGGCGCGGATGGTGGCATCGGCCTCGCCGAGGCTGACGATGCCGCCCGAGTTGACGGTCAGGCTGACCGTCATCGCCAGCAGGGCGTCGTCGCCGGCGGACCCGCCGAGCGTGACGACGCCGGCGCTGCCGACCGTGGTGTCGCCATAGACCAGGATCGTGCTGTCGTCGGCGATGACGACGTGGCCCTGTCCGCCCAACGTGTCGCCGACGGTGAGATGGCCGGTGTTCGATACGGGATTGCCCGAGACGACGGCGCCGCCGAGCGCGTAGCCGACCGCCACTTCGCTGGCGCCGTGCAGCGTCAGGTCGCCGGTGCCGGCGCCGCCGACCGTGAGCGTGTTCGCGGCCGCTGCGTAGTTGGCGACCAGCAGCTCGCCGCTGTCGAGGAACACCGTGCCGTGGCCGGTCGCCTGGTTGCCGATGTTGACGTTGTAGGCCGTGACTTGGCCGGTGACGCCATTGTCGCTGCCGTCGATCGTCAGCGTGCCGCTGCCCGCGCCGCCGATCGTCAGGGCGCCGGAGTTCATCCATTCGCCGCCGTTGACCCGGACGGTTCCTGTGCCGGTCACGCCCTGGCCGATGATGGCGCTGCCGGCCGACAGGCTCGCTGCGACACCGCGCACCTCGAGCGTGCCGCTGCCGGCCGAGCCGACGATCACCTCGCCGCCGACCGCAATTTGCTCGAGGTCGAGGACGGTGCCATTGCCGCTGTGCTGCGCACCGATCACGAGGTTGCCGGGTGTGGACGACGAGGCGGTGACCTCGAGCGCGCCGCCCATTACGACCAGGGTGCCCGACCCGGTGTTGCCGACGATGGCCGACTGCTCGGCCGTCACGACGGAGCCGCCCGCAAGAGCGAGCGTACCGCCGCCATCGACGCTTACCGCGACGCCGCCGATGCCGTTCGCCGTGACGTGGCCGGGCGGCTCGATCACGGCGCCGCCCGAGACGACGATCTGGTCGACGACGGTGTCGCTCGGCAGGGTCGGGGAGGCTGGTGGGTCGAACTGGATGATGCCTTGGCTGGCGGCATCGGCGTCGAGCGTCAGGCCGGCGAGGTCGCCCGTTATGGTGTAGGTCAGAGTGCCGCCTCCTGACGTGGACACGTTGAGGGTGCTGCCGGCGTAGCTCGCGGTGGTCACGTTGACGTTCGAGAGCACGATCCGGTCGGCGTAGGTGAAGCCGGTGATCGTCGCGGTGCTGGGCGGTGCCGCGAGCACCAGCATGCTCGGCGTATAGGGATCCTGGCCGAGCTGAGCCGAGGTGTTGGGCGCGAAGTCGATGACCTGCGAGGAGGCCACGGCGCCGTCCAGCATCAGGATGGCGCCGGCGTCGATCTCCAGGGTGCCGCTGCCCGCGACGTCGTTCTTGATCTCGAGCCGCTGCAGGCCGAGCACCAGGTCGGCCGTCGCCTCGATCGTCCCGCCGTTGACGATCGTCCCGCCGATCGTACCGGCGGCATTCAACAGGCCGCCACTATCGACCTCGACGGTCGCGGCGGTGACTTGGCCCGTGACGTAGGCCGCGCCGCCGCTCGTGACATGGAGCGCGCTGCCGACCGAGAGCACCGCCGTGGCGTATGCGTTCGGCGCCAGCGCGGCGAATAGCGCGTGGTGGCGTAGCCGCCCGGACCGATCTGCAGGTCGCCGGCGAAGCCCAGCGAGGCCTGCACGCCGCCGAGCACGGCGATACCGTTGGACAGGAATACCGACGGCGGCGTCCCGGCCGCGAAGCCGGACGCAGAACCGGCGGCGACGACCTGAACGCCGACGTTGCGTTGGGCGCTATGCCCGCCGGTATCGGTCGCCGAGATCTGCACTACGTCGGTGCCGGAGCTGAGGGTGTCCATGAGGCTCGCCAGCACCGTGTTCACCGCGTCGAGCGTGCCCGAGAAGGTGAGCGTCGTGCCGCTCTGGGCGACGCGGTCCTGGACGACGGACAGCGTGTGGCCGTTGAGCGAGGTCAGCGTGACGCTGTAGGAGCTTTCGGTCGGAGAGCTCGCCAGCAGCAGCGCACCGGTGCCGGAGAAGCCGATGGCGCCGGCTGTGCCGGTGATGAAGGCCGGGGCGACGAAGCCCAGTGCCGCACCGTCGGCCGGCGGTCCAGTGACCGGCGCGACGCCGTTGGCGACGATGTCGGCCAGGGACGCCATCTGGGCAGACGTCAGGTTGACGTAGCCGCTGATGGTGGTGCCGGGCGGACCCGAGAAGCTCCAGAGCTCGATGTCGCCGCCGTTGGCCAGGACGCCGCTCGAGACGACGTTCGGCCAGTTCGAGTAGCCGCCGCTGGCGGGGAACAACGGATCGCCACTGCGGGGCTCGGCGTAGAGCAGGTCCGGCGACGCGGTCTGGTAGCTGTTGGGCGCGGCCGCGGTCGTCAGCGCCGCGTCGGCCGTCAGCTGGGCATAGAGGAAGGGCAGCTGCCCGTGCTGCGGCGCGTCGAGGGCGTGGTTGCCGGCCTGGACGAGGCGCGTGGAGTTGCGCGTCTGCTGCAGGACGGCGATCGCGAAGTTCTCGTCGTTCGTCGCGCTGCCGTAGGGGGTGCCGGGGGTGTACAGGTGATAGGGGTTGATCGTGTAGTCGAGCGGCGTCGTCGCCCAGGCGGCGTAGCTGGCGATCGCCGCGCGCAGCGTCAGCATCTCGGCGTAGTCGCTGTAGCCACCGTTCACCAGCGCGCCAAACTGGTCGACCCCCGTTGTCGCCCCACTGCTGATCGGTGCGGACGTCGGCAGCGAGACGAAGGGCTCGTCACTCGCCGTGATGCCGGCGGTCTGCGAGATGCCGCGGATGATCGGATTGCCGTCGTAGGTTGCGGATCCGCCGGCGGTGACGTACGTGGCGAGCTTGTTCTGCAGCTCCAGCCAGGCGTCGTTGTAGTCGGCGGTCCAGACCTTGGCGAACGTGCGCGAGCCGTAGTTGGTCGGGTCGACGGTCGCCTTGCCGGAAACGGCGACCGGCGGCCCGTCGAGGTTCTTCACCCAGTCGGGCGCCACGACGCCGCCCCACACGCGCAGCTTGATGCCGAGATCTGTGCCGTTCGACGTGTTGTAGGCACTGACCGCGGCGACCGCCGAATCGATGGCCGAGAAATTGAACTGGCCGCTGGTCGGCTCGAGCTCGGCCCAGGTGACGTTCAGCACCATCTCGCTGATGGCGCTGCCGGCGTTCGCGAGGTCGGAGAGCAGGAAGGTGGGCGACAGGTTGGCGTCGTCGTAGAAATGGTTGAAGCCCATGTCCACGAGACCGCTCTGGACGGGTTTCCACCCGTCGTCGGATCCATTCATTTATATTGCCCCCACCCGCGATTGGCAGCGTCGATAACGTACCAAACACCTCCTGAAATAGTTGTGTCACGGTGCGGTCACGGATGTCGCAGCGAGCGCCACCTCGACAGGCCTGACGCGTTTTTTGATACTCCCAGGCCAATGAACCGGAGCGACGGATGTTGAAGCCCCCTCTGCCTGCGAATGAGAAGGATCGCGTACGAAGCCTCCAGCTGTACAAGGTCCTCGACACCGGATCGGAGAAGATGCTCGACGACCTGACGCAGCTTGCCGCCAGCATCTGCGAGACGCCGATGGCAGCCATCTCGCTGATCGACGAGAAACGCCAGTGGTTCAAGTCGAAGGTCGGGATCGACGCCGAGGAAACATCGCGCGACATCGCCTTCTGCGCCCATGCGATCCTCGACGACAAGGTCCTGGTCGTCGAGGACGCCACGCACGATCGCCGTTTCTCCGGCAACCCGTTCGTCATGGAGGCTCCCAACGTCCGCTTCTACGCCGGTGCGCCGCTGACGGTGTCGGACGGCCATGCGCTTGGCACGCTCTGCGTGATCGACAACAAGCCGCGGCGGCTCAGCATGGACCAGCACAAGGCGCTCGAAACCCTGCGTCATGCCGTGGTCACGCAGCTCGAGCTGCGCCGCGCGATCGAGGACTTCCAATCCGTCCAGAAGATGCTGCGGATGTGCGCCTGGTGCCGCAACGTCCAGGATGCCAAGGGCGCCTGGCATCCGCTGCAGGAATACGTCCAGAACGCCGAGACCGTGACCCATGGCATGTGCCCCACCTGCGTCGAGGCGACCCGGGAAGAGTGGTCGATCTAGGCATCCGTCCTGAATCGAAAATAAAATGCCTGTGTCAGGCTGGTGTCAGCGCAGGGTCAGGACAGTGTCAGGCGCGAGGCCTCTAATGAGTGCGGGGAGAATTGGGGGAGTAGGAAGAAGGACCTCCACCATGACTCGCACACTCATACTGTCAGGCCTCCTCTTTGCAGGCATGGCCTCATTGGCCCACGCCCAGACCGCCAAGTCGTCGACCGGCAATTGCGGGCCGGAGACCTGGTCGACCGACAAGATGGCCTACGTTGGCGTCCCATGCTCTGGCGCTCAGGCGCCTGGCGTGCAGCAGGCCTCTGCGCCGACCAGCCTCCAGTATTGCAACGCGCTCGTCGCGCGCTACGACGAGTACCTGAACAAGACCGCCAAGAGCGGCGGCATGCAGTCGACCAACGTCGCCGCCAACGTGGCCGCGGCCAAGTGCCGGGCCGGCGACACCAGCGACGTCGGCGCACTTGAAAAAGCGCTGACGGACGCCCAGATCGCGCTGCCGCCGCGCAGCTAGCCGCCCCGGCCAGCCACTCCGGCCATACTCGGGCCGTCCAGGGAACCTGGGACGGCAGGAGCGTCGGTTGACGCCGCAGGACGCGTCGGCTACCCACGCCCCGCCCCCCAGGAACCCGAAAAACGTGCCCGATACAGTCCCTTCTCTTGCGTCCGATGCGGCGCTGGCCGGCCATCCCGCCGGGCTGCGCCGCACGTTCGCCATCATCTCGCACCCGGACGCGGGCAAGACGACGCTGACCGAGAAGCTGCTGCTGTTCGGCGGCGCGATCCATGTCGCGGGCGCCGTGAAGGCGCGCGGCGAGGCGCGGCGGGCGCGCTCGGACTGGATGAAGATCGAGCAGCAGCGCGGCATCTCGGTCACCACCTCGGTGATGCACTTCGAGTACGGCGGCGCGGTCTTCAACCTGCTCGACACGCCGGGCCACGAGGACTTCAGCGAGGATACCTACCGCACCCTGACCGCCGTCGATTCGGCGGTAATGGTGATCGACGCCGCCAAGGGCATCGAGGCGCGCACCCGCAAGCTGTTCGAGATCTGCCGCCTGCGCGACGTGCCGATCGTCACCTTCATCAACAAGATGGACCGCGAGGCCAAGGACCCGATCGAGCTGCTCGACGAGATCGCCTCGACCCTGGCGCTCGACGTGGCGCCGATGACCTGGCCGACCGGCTCGGGACAGGCCTTCAAGGGCACCTACGACCTCGCCCACAGCCGCATGCTGGTGTTCGACAACACAGACCGCAGCCGCATCGGCGAGGTGATCGAGAACTACGAGATCAAGGACGAGCGCCTCGCCGAGGAAGTCGAGCTGGTGCGCATGGGCTATCCCGCCTTCGACATGGAGTCCTATCGCGCCGGGCACCTCTCGCCGGTGTTCTTCGGCAGTGCCTACAACAATTTCGGCGTCAAGGAGCTGCTCGACGCGCTGGCCGCCTGGGCCCCGCCGCCGCGGCCGCAACCAGCGGAGCCCCGGGCCATAGAGCCGACCGAGTCCAAGGTCGCGGGCTTCGTGTTCAAGGTCCAGGCCAACATGGACCCCAACCATCGCGACCGCATCGCCTTCCTGCGGCTGTGCAGCGGCAAGTTCCGCCGCGGCATGAAGCTGACGCAGATGGGCACCGGCAAGACTTTGTCGGTCAATTCGCCGATCCTGTTCTTCGCCCGTGAGCGCGAGATCGTCGACGAGGCGTGGCCGGGCGACATCATCGGCATTCCCAACCACGGCGTGCTCAGGGTCGGCGACACGCTGACCGAGGGCGAGACGATCAAGATCGTCGGCATCCCCAACTTCGCGCCGGAAATCCTGCGTCGCGTGCGGCTCGAGGACCCGATGAAGTCCAAGCAGCTGAAGCGCGCGCTCGACGATCTCGCGGAGGAGGGCGTGACCCAGGTGTTCCGGCGCGTGATCGGCGGCGACAACATCGTTGGCGTCGTGGGCGAGCTGCAGCTCGACGTGCTGAAAACCCGCGTCGAGACCGAGTACAACGTCAACATCGACCTCGAACCGGCGCCGTTCGAAACAGCGCGCTGGATCTCCGCCGAG
>DASXQC010000229.1:0-3741 GCA_036493235.1 Reyranella sp. | reverse complement strand
CGGGGCATGGGCCCAGCTCGACCATGGCGATTCGAGATCGACCTTTTGCTGCTGGAGCAGGTTGCCGTTGTCGATCTGCTCGTACAGCGGCTCGGCCGGCCAGCAGTCGAGATCGTTCACGCGGATGAACGGCTGGTACGTCCCGCTGGTCAGCGTGACCTGGCGGCCGATGGTGACGGTGTCGATCGTCTCGCCGTCAGCCGCCGGCGTGAGGGCATCGACCCGGCTGAAGAACTCGAACTTCACGCCGCGCTTCAGAAGCAGCTTGTAGAGCGGCCCGGCGACGATATCGCCGGTCGCCGTCTTCATCTTCCACAGGATCGAGCCGCGATACTGCCAGAGCTGGAACAGGCCGAGGAACATCGCGCCTGCGGCGACATTGCCCTGTGCGTTCACGTCGCCGCCAGGATAGGCGAAGATCAGGTCGTACAGCGCGCGCAGCACCGCCGACTTCTCGGCGAGATGAAGGATGCTGTGGCTGCTCAGCCAGTCACGGTACTCCATGTCGTTGACGCGCTGCGCGGCATGGTAGGGATCGAGCAGGAAGCCGTCCTCGAGCCCGCCCAGCGCGTTGGCTGCGACGAAGTCGAACAGGGTCAGCAGCCGGCGCAGCTTGTCGTCGAACCCGGCCCGGGCCTGAACGCGCTCCAGCAGGTCCTGCGCCGCCCCGCGGATCAGGGCCGCCAGCATTTCGTGGTCGCCCTTCTCGTGCGCGACGGCGACCTTGTGCAGCCCCTCGGCCAGCGCGACCGCCCGATGCAGCTTGCCCTCGACCCGCTGCACCAGGCTCTGGTTGCCTTCCAGGCCGTCGAGAATGCTGGAGTGAGTCTCCAGCAGCCACTTGAGAACGCTGCAGAGGATGGACCACAGCGATGGCGGGTTGGGATCGCCCGGCAGGCCCGGCAATGGCGGGCAGTTGATCACCCACGGCACCTGCTTGCCGCCGATCTCCTCCGTCACCGTGATCTGGTCGTAGGGCTGCAGCGCATCCCACAGCGTCTTGTAGCGGTCCTTGCTGAGGTCGAGCTGCGCGTAGCAGTCGCGCAGCATGGCGAAGGCGTTGTCGTAGAAGCCGAAGAACACATGCAGGCCGTGTTCCTGCACACGGAACCCCGCCGACGGATCGCGCCCGCTGGCGCACTTGCCGCCCAGCCGCCAGCCGAGTTGATAGAGGGTGACTTCCGGCGGATTGGGTTGATCGGGCGACGACAGCTCATAAGCTGCCGTGAGACCAGCAATCCCCCCTCCCAGAATGGCAACCCGCCGACGCGCTTCTGCCATCGCCCAACCCCCATGCCGAACGGGGTAACTGTACACCGCACGCGCGTCGCGGGAAATTCGATCTGAGACCGAACGTAAGGAAAAAGCAGCAATGGCTTACGAAACCCTGCTCGCCGACCTCAGCGATGGTGTGATGACCGTCACACTGAATCGGCCGGACAAGCTCAACGCCTTCAACACGGTCATGAGCCGGGAGCTGATCGACTTCTTCCACGGCGTGAACGGCATGGACGAAGTGCGGGCGGTGGTGATCACCGGCGCCGGGCGGGCATTCTGCGCAGGGGCTGACATTTCCGGGGGCAGCGGCGCCTTCCAGGTTTGGAACGACGGCAGCAAACCGGTGAAGCGCGACCCGAAGGAATCGATCACGCTCGCGATCTTCAACTGCCTGAGCCGATCGTGGCGGCGATCAACGGCGCGGCCGTGGGCGTGGGCATCACCATGTGCCTGCCGATGGACATCCGCATGATATCGAGCACGGCGCGGATCGGCTTCGTGTTCAACAAGCGCGGCATGGCGATGGAGGCGGGCTCGTCATGGTTCCTGCCGCGGCTGGTCGGCATGCAGAACGCGCAGGAATGGGTGATGGCGGCCGAGCTGTTCGGCGCCGAGGAGGCGCTGAAGGGCGGGCTGGTGCGATCGGTCCATGCGCCGGACGAGCTGCTGCCGGCTGCCCAGGCGCTGGCGAAGAAGTTCGCCGATAAAGGCTCCTCGGCCGTGGCAGCGGCGGTCAACCGCCGCCTGATGTGGAGCATGCTGGGGGCGCAGAACCCGCTCGATGCGGTGACCCTCGACGTCGCCTGCGTCGGCTACCTCGCCGCCGGCGCCGACGCACAGGAAGGCATCAAATCCTTCTTCGAGAAGCGCCCGCCCGCCTTCCCGCTCAAGCCGTCGAAGGACATGCCGCCCTTCGGGCCGTGGACCGAGTAGCTCAGGCGGCCGCCGGTCACGGCGCCAGGTAGACGCCGGGATCGTCCGACAGGTGCTGCTTGATGCGGCGGCTGACGTCGTCAGCCAGGATCTCCGACTTGCCTGCCTCGAGCGCGGCCAGCGTTTGCGCCACCACGTCCTCGGGCTTGCTTTTCGGCGCCGTCACCTGGCGCACCATGTCGGTGTCCATGAAGCCGACATGCAGCGACAGCACCTGCGTGCCCTGCCCGCGCAGCTCGTGGCGCAGGCCGTTGCTCAGCGACCACGCCGCCGATTTCGACGCGCAGTAGGTCGACGAGGTCGGCATGCTGACCCAGGACAGCGCCGACAGCACGTTGACGATCGCGCCGCCGCCGTTCTGCCCCAGGATCGGCGCGAAGGCGCGGGCGACAACCAGCGGGCCGAAGAAATTGGTCTCGAACTCGGCGCGCGCCGCCACCAGGCCGTCATCGCCCAGGAAGCCCGAGCCGCGCGTGATACCGGCATTGTTGATCACCAGCGTCACGTCGCCGAGCGCTTTCGCGGCCGCGGCAACGTCCTCCGGCTTGGTGACATCAAGCCGGATCGGCTCAACGCCGGGGAGTGTGATCAACGCGGGATCGCGCGCCGCCGCATAGACCTTGCACGCCCCGCCGGCGACCAGCGCCTGAGTAAAGGCGAGGCCGAGTCCGCGATTGGCGCCGGTGACGAGGGCGACGGAGTCCTGGATTTTCATGAGAGATAGTCCTTCGGTCGGTGACCGGACCGAAGTGGGTGCACCTGCGAAACGACAAAGCGAAGTTTTCTCGCTCATTGCCGACTTTTGTTGATAATGGAGGCCTTGTCGGAGGTGCCTCATGTCGCCTGACTCTCAGTCCGCAGCGCGTACGCGGTCCGACCCTCTCTACACGGCTCTCGAGGAGCGTATCCTCGACCGCGACCAGAAGGGCGCGAGCGAGATCTACTACAAGCTGGCGAAGTCGGGCCGGCCGTTGACCGAGATGCTGCGCGAAGCGGTGCGCATCCACGCCCCCTATACCCACGTGCCCTATCACGAGCGCATGGACGACGGGTACGTGAACTTCGTCAACAACGACCATTGCCTGCTCAGTGCGCGCGCCACGCTCTATCTCTCGAAGATGGTGCCAAGCGCAGCCGCCGGCCTGCCGCTGGCGCAGACCATTTGGTACATCCCGACCGGCCTCGACATCTGGAACCAGAAGATCGGCAAGGCGCCCGGCCACTACTCGCGCGCCATGAAGGTCGAAGGCACACCGCCCTCGCCCGTCGTACACTGGCCCGACCAGGAACCGCTCGCGCTCGAAGGCCCGCTCAAGGACCGGCTCGGGCAATGGGCCACCCTGGTGCATCGCGGCCAGGTGGCCGATGCCTATCGCGTCTTCCTCGGCGTGATGGCCAATCCGGCGGATCGCCGCGCAGCGCTGGCCGAACTCGTCTTCGCCGGCCTGATCGACGTGCAGGACCGCTCGTTCCAGAACCGCTCCTACACCACCGGCCACAAGTCGTTCCGCGCCCGCGCCACGGTCGAGC